>JAYVZM010000097.1:0-2381 GCA_043783345.1 Verrucomicrobiota bacterium | reverse complement strand
ATCGAGCGCGGCGAAGGCGGTCTGCTCGCCATCGCCCTGCATCCCGACTACCCGCACAACGGCTGGATCTATCTGGCATTCTCCGATCCGGGCGCGGGCGAAACCGCCATGACCAAAATCGTGCGGGGCCGACTCCGGGACTTCCGCCTCGTCGACTTGGAAACCGTCTTCGCCGTGCCGTTGGACAAATACCAGGCCGGCTATGTGGGGTTCGGTTGCCGGATGGAGTTCGCCGGCGACTTTCTGTTCTTCAGCGTCGGCGAGCGCGGCATGGTGGGCGACGCCCAGAAGCTCGAGTTGCCGAACGGGAAAATCCACCGGGTCCTCGCCGATGGCGGGATTCCCCCCGACAATCCCTATGCCGGCACACCCGGGGCGTTCGCCTCGATCTGGTGCCACGGCAACCGCAACCCGCAGGGCCTCGCCCTGGATCCACGGACGCAGGCGCTGTGGGAAACGGAACATGGCCCCCGCGGCGGCGACGAACTCAACTACATCGAGCCGCACCACAACTATGGCTGGCCGGTCATCACCCATGGCATCAACTACGACGGCACTGCCATCACCGACAAGACCGCGGCGGACGGCATGGATCAGCCGGTGCGGCACTGGACGCCGTCGATCGCGGTCAGCCAGATCGCGTTCTACACGGGCGACCGTTTCCCGAAATGGAAAAACAACCTCTTTCTGGGCTCGCTGGCCCAGCAGAAGTTCATCCGCCTCGAGATCGAGGGCCGGCGCATCATCCATGAGGAGGAGATTTTCAAGAACCTCGGCCGTGTGCGCGACATCAAGACCGGGCCCGACGGCCTGCTGTATGTCGCGCTGGAGCAATTGGGCGCCACCTCGGGCCGTCTCGTCCGGCTGGTGCCGGCGGAGCGATGAGCAAAGAGCAAGGAGCCAAAAGCTGGGAGCCTCAAAAGACCCGAGCTCTCCGCCTTCTGGCTCCTAGCTCGCTGCTTCGGGCTGCTCCAGCTGACTGAGGATGGCCTGGAGCCGGGCGCGTTCGATGCGGTGGAGACGCACGCCCGATGCCGGCTCAAAAAATCAGTCCGGTATTGCCAACGACGACGGGGCCCGTTTTAGATCGGGCTCTCGTCGGGCCAGGCGGGATCCATGCAGTGCTGTTCCAACATGCAGAGCCTTTGCCCGGCGGCGTCCGGTGGACGATCCCCGCGACGCAACCGGTTCGACTGACTCACGACTTCCCTCCCCGTCCCGGTTTTCTCCGACCAATAACCGCAACCAAACCCATACGCCCATGCCAAAGTCATCCACCAGCGTCGTTCCCATCGGCAAGAAAGTCTGCAAGCCAATGCTCCTCGAGGTCATGGTTTTCTCTCCGGAAAGCGGCTACAAGTTCAAGGTCGTCGTCGAGCGCACCTGCACGCCGCAGGCCGAGGCCATCTGGAAACTGGTCTTCGACCTTTACAAGGTCACCGGCGGCCAGGAGGTCCAGCTGGTTCACGTCTCCTTCACCGCGGGCGCGCCGGTCGAGCAGCAGGCGATCGAGGCCATGGCCAACCAGGGCATCACCGAGGCCCAGTCGGATGTCCTGGTCAACGAGGTGCACCCGGCGGCGAAAGCCATCGCCGGTGTCGCCACTCCCACTCCCGCACAGAAAAAACGCCTTCACGACGCCATGCAGAAAGCGGTGACGGCGGTCGATGTCTGATGTCACGTTCCGTCCGCCCGCTGCGCCCGTGCGACTCCTTCGGTCGTCCCGCGGGCCCTTGAGCCCGTGCCCCTGCGCAACCGCAACCATCTCCTGCCGCGCCTGAGAAGCCGCCGGGCCCGCGGGCTGCCGTGGCTCCTCGCCAGCCTGCTGGCCGGATCCGCTGCGCTGGCGGCCGACCAGTTCGAAATCAGCACCGCCCCCGCCTCCCCGCCGTCCCGGTCTCGTCCCGAGGCCGCGGGTTACCGCATCACCGCCTTTGAGATCAAGGGCCGTTGGAGCAGCAACCTTGCCCTGCCGTTGAAGCCGGGCGACCTGTGGACCCCGGAGAAGCAATCGGCCGCGCTGGAGGCGATCCAGCAGGCCTACGACAGCGACTTCGCGATGTCGTATTTGTTGAGCCAGGCCAGCACGGCCAGCGTCCTCTACATCGACGTCGTTGAGGAGAAGGACGACGCGGCGCAAACGGTCAAGCTGACCTTCCGTCCGTGGCGGCTTCAGCTCTCGCTCGCGAAGATGGGCGACCATCTTCTGCCCGTCCCGCGCTCCCCCTCCCCCACGCGTTACGAATCAGTGCCCAAGCCGCTGCTCGCCCTCCAGCCCGTCTTCGGGGTGTCGCACGACCGGGCGCTTGGCACCATCGCGTCCGCCGGGTTCCAGAACGACCTGCTGGCGCTTCCGGCCCTGCTGGCCGGCCGGCCGGCCG
>JAYVZM010000096.1:0-6314 GCA_043783345.1 Verrucomicrobiota bacterium | reverse complement strand
CGCCCTCGTGGAAAAGGTATTCATCCTTGGTGAGCGCGAGGGTGTGGGTGAAACGGGCGATCGCGGTCAGGTCCTCCGCCGGCAGCCCGGTGAACAGCTGGCAGCAACGCAGGGTGCCGGTGAGGCCGGTGAGTCTGAGGTCGGCGGAACGCGGGGTCGTCGGCATCGTCCGGCCAGTGAAACGCTCCGCGTGGGCGGTGTCGCGCCAAAAAAACACGCCCCAGCCGCGCCAGAACAATTAATGCGCAGAGATTCCCTTCATTTAGCAATGGATGGTTAGCGCGCGCCGCCGAAGTCCGCTATGCTGACGCTTTCCCTGCCCCATGACTCACTCCACCGCCACTCTGCTCGCCAAATTTCACCCCCGCCAATCCACCCACGTCGCCATCGCCCCCGCTGACCGTTGTGTCGCCAAACGCGACGGCACCACCGTGCCATGGGACGCGCCCAAGGTCGCCCGCGCCATCGCCCTCGCGTTTTTCGAGGTGAAGCACGGCACCACGGAGAATCCCCACCGCGACGATCCACTGGCGCGCTACGGTCTCGACGCGGAGACCTACCTGAAGGTCCAGCGCATCGCCGCGCGGGTCGCCCTGATGCTCGAGCTCTATTACCGCACCGGCCGGCACCCGACCATCGAGCAGATCCAGGACAATGTGGAGAAGGCCATCGCCGCCGAGGGGGAATGGGAGGTGGCGCGCTCTTTCATCATCTACCGCGAGCACAAGGCGGCGCACCGGCTCAACCACTATCCGGAGAACGGCCTGAGCGACTACATTGCCTGCGCCAAATACGCCCGTTATCGCCCCGATCTCGGCCGGCGCGAAACCTTCACCGAGGCGGCCCGGCGCGTGCTGGGGATGCATCTGCAGCACTTTCATGACAAGCTCTCGCTGCGGGTGCCCGCCCCGGACGAGAATTCACCGGCGCTGCCGGGCGACCGCCGCTTCCTGGCCGAATGGCTGGCCGGCGGCACGCTGTCCGACGCGATGCACCGGGCGTTCGGCGCCGTGGGGCAGAAGCGCGTGCTGCCGTCGATGCGCTCGCTCCAGTTCGGCGGCGAGGCCATCCTCCGGAACCACGCCCGGCTCTTCAACTGCTCGTTCAGCCCGGTGGATCGTTTGGAATTTTTCCGCGAATACCTCTTCCTGCTCCTTGCGGGCACGGGCTGCGGGTTTTCCGTCCAGCATCATCACGTGGCCCGGCTGCCGGCCCTGCCGGTGCGCGGGGAGGAGATGGAGTTGGAGGTCCGCCACCACGCTATCGCCGACACGATCGAGGGCTGGGCCGATGCGCTGCATCTCCTGTTTGTCAGCCACTACGAGGGCTTCAAGGCCGAGTTCAATTTCTCGCAGGTCCGCCCGCGCGGCAGCGCGCTGCGCACCTCGGGCGGCAAGGCCCCCGGGCACCTGCCGCTCAAGCAGTCGCTGCTGGACATCGAGGCGGTCCTGACCGCCGCTGCCGGCCGCAAGTTGCGCTCCATCGAGGTCTACGATATCTGCATGTTCGCCGCCCGTTCCGTGCTCAGTGGCGGCATCCGTCGTTCGGCCACCATCTGCCTCTTCTCGCCGGACGACCAGGAGATGATGTCGGCCAAAACGGGCAATTGGTTCGACAAACACCCGCAGCGCTCCGCCTCGAACAACTCCGTCGTGCTCTCGCGCTCCGAGCCCGACGACACGCTCTTCCGGCGGCTGTTCGCCGCCCAGAAGGAATTCGGCGAGCCGGGATTCTACTTCGCCGACCATCCCGACTACGGTTGCAACCCCTGCTGCGAAATCGGACTGCATCCCGTCGTCGGGGGCGAGTTGGACGACGAGGCCGAGGTGGCGAAACTCCGCGCCCTCGGCTACACCGGCTCGGTCGAGCCCGGCACGCGGCTCAGCGGCTGGCAGATGTGCAATCTCACCACCATCAACGGCGCCATCGTCCAGACGGTGGAAGATTTTCTCGTCGCGTGCATCCATGCTGCGGTCATCGGCACGCTGCAGGCGGCTTACACGGAGATTCCCTATCTCGGACCGGTGACCCGCTACCTCAACGAGCGCGACGCGCTGCTCGGGGTTTCGATCTGCGGCTTTATGGACAACCCGGAGATTCTCTTCAACCCGGCGGTGCTCGAGCGCGGCGCGCGGCTCTGCCGGGCGGCCAACCGCATCGTGGCCGGGGTGCTCGGCATCCGGCCCGCCGCGCGCGTGACCTGCGTCAAACCCGAGGGCACGGCCTCGCTGCTGCTCGGGGCGGCCTCCGGCATCCACCCGCATCATGGCCGGCACTATTTCCGGCGCGTGCAGGCCAACCGTCGCGATCCGGTCTACCGGCATTTTCACACCGCCAACCCGCAGATGACGGAGGCCTCGGTCTACCGGCCCAACACCGACGATGTCATCACCTTTGCCATCGAGGCGCCGGCGCACGCCATCCTGCGCGAGGACATCAACGCCCTGGATTTCCTGCACTTCGTGCAGGTGGCGCAGCAGCACTGGGTGTTGAACGGCGAGGCGGATTCCTCGCGCTCACCCGGCCTGCACCACAACGTCTCCAACACCTGCACGGTGAAGGCGGACGAATGGGACGACGTCGCCAGATTCATCTGGCGGCACCGCGAGCATTTCACCGGCGTGGCCCTGCTCGGCCACGACGGCGACAAGCGCTACCCGCAGGCGCCGCGCGAAGCCGTGGGCACGGTGGATGACGCGGCGCGCTGGAACCGGTTGAAATACGTGCTCGTGGACTACACCGCCCTGGTGGAGAAATCCGACGAGACGGCCCTCAAGGAAGTCGTGGCCTGCGCAGGGGGGGCCTGCGAACTGGCGTAAAACGGGCTAATGGCAATTGATGCCCACGCTTATTCAAGAAATGCGGAGCTGAGGCCACGTCCTGCGGCCATACTGGCCGCACGATGCAAGAGGCCTTCATTCGCACCCTGAGCTCCCGCCGTGCGCAAATCCGCGCCCGGTGGGAAATCTTCCTGCGCATCGAGAAGGTGAACACGCCGCTGGCCAACCCCGACACGCTGGTCTATCTTTTCGACCAGACCCTCGACGAGGTTTTTGCCGCGCTGCACGACACCCCGATCCCGCGCCATCCCGCACCGCCGGCCGGTGCGTGCGAAAAAAATCCCCTGTCCGCCTATTTTGTGGCGGGCGAACAGGCCCTGCTGGAGGCGCTCATCCTCGCCCAGGCCGGGTCGCACCACCTCGACCCCAAGGAGCGCGACGCCGACGTGGCGCACCTCCGGCACGTCATGCACAAGATCGCCCGGCGCGACATCGGGTCGCTGGAAGGGGTTTTCCACTCGAAGAAGGCCCCGGCGGCGCACAGTGCGGGGTAGGGTTGGTTTGACTGGAGGGACGATCAGTCCCGCGGGTTGCCGGCTGCGAAACCCATGGCTCGCGGGACTGATTTTCCCGCCTCCAACCACGTCCTGCTATTTCGCCTGCGTCAGCAGCATGGTCATGTCCTCGACGGCGCGCACGGCGTGCGGCAGTTTCGGGGGCAGGTGCAGCAGGTCGCCCGCCTTGAGCTGGCGGGTCTGGCCGTGAAAAGTGAAGTCGCCGCTGCCGGCGAGAACCTGCACCAGCGCCCGGGCGGTGCTGGTGTGCTCGGAGAGTTCCTGTCCGGCGGCGAAATGCAGCAGCGTCACGCGCAGGCCGGGAGCGGTCAGCACCGCCTGGCTGACGATGCCGTGGGCCACGTTGGGCGCGGGCGCGTGCAGGGGGCAGACGCCGGCCGTGTCGCTGGGAAGGAGGGCGGAACTCATGAGGGCTCCTCGCGCCAGAAATTCACGGCCCAGGCTCCGTCGTGCCGGCGCTCGATGGTGGATTGAAAGCCCTCGCTCTTGAGCAGCTCGATGAGCGGCGCGGGCATGAACGGGGCGATGATGGTGACGCCCTCGCCGGCCTTGAGCGCGTCCACCCGGCCGCGGATGAGCGGGAAAGGCTCCTCGCCCCGCGCCAGGTTGGGGCGGACGTCAAAGGTTTTGAAGGCGGTGGGTTTCATGGTCGGGGGATGTGGGTGAAAGATAACCCGACGGCCCGGTTCGTGCCTTGATGCAGGTCAAGCGACGCGGGAACAGTCGAAGCAAAGCGGTTCAGGGAACAAACTCGAAGCCATGGCTGGCGTCGAGGGAAAGCACGGACAGCCGGCGGGGCCGGGCGTCGACCTCGGCGGACCACGTCTGGCGGGTGGCGGCGGGATCGGGGTTGGTCGCGACGCGGACGGTGATGCGGTGTGCGCCCGGGGTGAGCGGCACCCGCAGTTCGCCCACGGAAGCGCCGTCGGACTTGAAACCCTTGGGCCGGTAGACGTGCTCCTGGATGCGGCCGTCCACCGCGACTTGCACGATGACGGGTGAGCGCGTGCGTTTCGCGGGCTGGTTGTTGCGCATGTGCACCGGCCGCTTGTCCAGGGCGGGATCAAGCCGGGCCGCGGCGGCGCCGGAAACCCATTCACCATAGGCGCGGAAGGTGAAGACGAATTCCGGACCATCCGGAGCCGGATTGCGGAAAGGGGCGTCGCTGGCACCCAGCAGCGCGGCGAGCGTGATGAGCGTGACGGCGACCCCAACCAGCCACGACTTGAGCCCGTTGCGGGCCGTTTCCTGACTTTGTCGGGCTGCCGCTTGCGGCATGCCTCCGACGAGTGACGGCGCGGCGCAAGCGCCGACCCTCCAGGTTTCAGCGGTGGGTGGATCCGGCTGCAGCTGCCGCAGGCGCGCGGCCGCCTCCGTCAGTAGGCGCGGACGGAGCGGGTCGAAATTCACGTGCGCGACCTTGCGCGGATCGGCGCGATTGGGCCGGAAGGCGGGCGCGCGCGAACCGTCCAGCCGCGCCGGCAGCCATTGGTTGCCCTCCTTGCAAAACGCCTCGCTCGAACCGCAGCCCACGATCAACACGGCGGCCGCGCCCTTGCCGATGAGGCGCTCGACGAGTTTGGGCTCCACCCAGCCCGCACAAGGAATCGGTCGCACGGAGTAGCCCGGCAGCCGTCGCGCCCACGCGACCGGATCGAACAGCTCCCAGCCGCCATCCGACTGTGCGCAAACCAAGGCCAGCGCGGGCGGCGCACCGCGGGCAACCTCGGCGAGGACAAATATCTCCAGCTCCCGCGTGACTTGCTGCGCGTCGAACCACGCGAGGCCGATACCCTGCGTGTCGCATGCGCCGGCGCACACGCCGCAGCCGATGCAGCGGCCGGGATCGATCTGCGCCTGCGAGGGGAAGGGCTTGCCGTCGGTGCGCGGCACCATCGTGATCGCGCCGAACGGACAGTCGTGCGAGCAGAGCGTGCAGGAGAAACAGCGCGAGACATTGACGGTGGCCTGGTAGACGGCGCGCGGCCGCCGGCGGGCCAGCCACCACGGCACGGTCGCCAGCCCGGCGGCGGCCAGGAAAGCCGCCAGCCAGAGCCCGCCGCCCGACAGGCGCGCCGTCACGGTCAGCGGCCAGAGGAACCACCAGTCCATGGTGAGCGCCGCGGGTTTCACGGCCATCTGCGCCACGGCCGCATTGGTGGCGGGGTAGATCAGGGCCGCGGCCGCCACCGCGCCCGCGAGCCACGCGGTGAGCCGCCAGTCGGGCAGCAGGCGCGACCGGCTCAGGCGCGCGAGGTGCAGGCACAAGCCGCCGGCGATGCCCAGCGGCAGCACCATGTGCAGGAAGAAGACGACGAAGAACAGCAGCGATGGCACCGTGCGGTCGGAGGTGAACAGCCGCAGCATCGGCTCGCCGAAAACCGGCAGCACGTCCACGGCCTTCATCGTGTCGAGGGCCAGCAGCTGGGCGCGCACATCCCACACCAGCCAGTAGCCCGTCCAGCCGATGAACCACACCAGCCCGAGCAGCACGAGGCCGCTCACCCAGGCCAGCCAGCGGGCATCGGCAAACTTGCGGGCCAGCAGCGCGCGCCCGGCGTGCGCCAGCACGAGCAGCATGGTGAGGTCGGAGGCGTAGCGGTGCACGCTCCGCACGAATCCACCCAGGAAACGCGGGCCCAGGTCCGCCAGCGAGTGCCAGGCCAGCTGCACGCTCGCCGAATACCAGACCAGCAGCAGCACGCCCGAGAGCGTGGCCAGCAGAAGCGTGGCGTTGGCGGCGGGGCCGAGCTGCGCGAGCGGGTTGAGTTCGCGCGGCAACCAGCGCTCGAGCAGCGTGTCGGCGCGCGTCAGCAGGCCGGCACCGGCGGCGAAGACCCGGGCAGCGCGGACGGGGGGCGGTGGCGGACGGGGGACCGGGAGGTCGGCCGACGTGCCCAGCGCCTCCGCGAGGACCGCGCAATCCGGCTCAGGATGTGGATGGTGGTTCATGCCAGGT
>JAYVZM010000095.1:0-6318 GCA_043783345.1 Verrucomicrobiota bacterium | reverse complement strand
AACACCGATGCCATCGACCCGGGGCCCGGCACCAATTTTCTCATCCGCGATTGCGACATCGATACGGGCGACGATGACATCGTGATCAAGTCCGGCGGCACGAACGTCCTCATCGAGAATTGCACGATCAAGCACGGCCATGGCATCTCCATCGGCTCCGAGACCGTCGCCGGCGTGAACAACATGCTCGTCCGACACTGCACTTTCGAAGGCACGGACAACGGCATCCGCATCAAATCCATGCGCGGGGCCGGCGGGTTGGTGCAGAATGTCCGCTACACAGACATCCGGATGAGGAATGTGGCGAACGCCATCATTCTCCAGCTCGACTACGTCGACAACAACCGTCCTGACTTCAAAGGCGACCCGACCAAGGTGCCCGTCATCCGCGACATCCTGATTGACGACGTCACCATCGAGAATTCCCGGAACGCGGGGAAGATCGTCGGCCTGCCGGACAGCCCCATCACCAACATCACCCTGCGCAATGTCTCGATCACCGCCGAAAACGATTTCGTCATCAAGGACGCCGGGCAGCCCGTGTTTGAAAACGTGACCAAGGTGATCAAGCCCGGCCTCGCGCCGGTCAATCCTCCCGGGGAGCACTGAGACCCGGGCCGGCGGCAAGCGGGCTTAATTCAGCCCAGTAGCGTTAGTGAATCCTCAGGCGGGAGGCATTGGAGATTAAGTTGCTTGTCCCGCGAGCCGATAGAACACTATAACGCTCACCAGCGTTCAGTATTCCCCGGGCCAAATGTTCACTCATTTTCGACGCAGTCTGCTGTCTCTCGCGCGAGAGCAACCGGCGGCGCTATGGCTGGTTTTCGGGATGCTGCTGGCCGGCCCCTCCCTGGCGGCCGACCGCGTCGAGCGGACGGCGCGCGCGATTTCCCCGGTGGTGGTCACGAATTTCGAACAGATCTGGCAGATGACCGAAGCCGAGACGAAGGAATGGCACCGTCTGCGGATGGAATATGTGGTCTACTATTACGACCCCTTGTGGCAGGCGATGTGGGGCCGTTGCGGCGAAGCCGACAGCTACCTTTCGGTGGGCAGCAAGCCGTTTCCCATCAAGCCGGGCCAGAAAATCCTGGTCGAGGGCCTGATCCTGCCGGCGGCGGGCATGAATGTCGACGAGCCCAGGGTCACCGTTCTCGCCGAAACCGCGCCGGTGGAAGTGCTGTCGACCGCGGGCGAGATCGGCAACTCCCAGCGTTTCAACAAACGACTGGTGACCGTGGAGGGATATGTTGACCGGCAGTCGGCCCGCGACGCCAATCACCATGAACTGGCGCTCGTCGTCGAGGGCCAGAGCGTGCTCGTGCAATTTCTCGTCCGCACCGGGGAAATCGTTCCCGCCTTGAAGGGCGCCTTGATCAGGGCCCAGGGCGTGTATTTTGCGCGGAACGAACCCACCTGGACTTCGCCGCGGCTCGAGATCTGGGTGCCCGGGATCAAGTCCATCACGGAACTCGGGCGGATCGAGCGCGACGACCGGTTCCGGCCTCCGCCCACGCCCATCGACCGGCTGGGTGAAGCCCCGCCAGACCGGCTGGTGCGGATCGTGGGCACGGTGCAGGCGCAACAACCCGGAAAATCGCTGACTCTCCTGGGTGAAACCGGCCAGCTCACCTTTCCGACCGTCCAGACACAGCCGGTGGCGGCGGACGAGCAAGTCGAAGTCATCGGCTATCCGGTGCGGCGAGGGACGGAATGGAGCGTGCAACAGGGGCTCTATCGGCCCGTGCAGAAGATCATCGGCAGTTTCGAGGAACTCGGACTGGTGCCGGAGGAACGGAGGAACGAGGTGCACAAGGCGCGGTTCGATTTTCTCGTCTACTATTACGATCCGCGCTGGAAAGTGGCGTGGGGCCGGTGCGCCGGGTCGGACAACTTTCTTGCGCTGGGTGAGGTGCCGTTTCCGGTCCGGCCGGGCCAGCTCATCCACCTCGAGGGACTGGTGGTGCCGGCCAACGGCATGGTGCTCGACGAGTTGAAAGTCACGCCGCTCGCCGAGCCGGTATCGTTGGAGGCCTTGACCACCACCGGTCGGATCGGCCAGACGGAGCTTTTCGACAAGCACATGGTCACGGTGGACGGCCGGGTCGAACGGCAGACCCCCATCGACAGCACCCATTTGAAAATTGACCTCATCGCGGAAGGGCGGCCCGTGACCGTGCGTCTCCTGCTCGAGGGCGACACGGCTCCGCCGGAACTGGAAGGTGCGGTGCTGCGGGTCAAAGGCGTCTATTCTGCGACCCGTGATTCCACCGGCGCGGAGCCCAAACTCGAAGTGTGGGTGCAGGGTCTGCCCAATATCGAGGTTCTCCAGCAGCCGGCGAAGGCGCCTCTCCCGCGAGGTTCCCTGCGGGTCATCGCCAATTTCGACGATCTCCAAATGGTCCCGGAGAGCGAACGAAAGCAGGCGCACCAGGTGCGGCTCGATTTTCTCGTCTATTTTCATGATCCGCGCTGGAAGGTGGCGTGGGGCCGCTGCGCCGGTTCCGACAACTACCTGGCGCTGGGCGAGGTGCCGTTTCCGCTCAGGCCGGGCCAGCTCGTCCACATCGAGGGAACGGTCATCCCGGCCAATGGCATCATCAGCGAGCCGAAAATCACTTCGCTCGCCGAGCCGGTGCCGCTCGAAGTCTTGTCCACCAAGGGGCAGATCGGCCAGACGGAGCGCTTCGACAAACACATGGTCACGTTGGAGGGTTATGCCGATCGGCAGACGGCCACGGACGGCACCCATCTGAAAATTGATCTCGTGTCGGAGGGCCGGGCGGTGGCCGTGCGTCTCCTGTTCGACGGGAAAACAATCCTTCCGGACATGGAGGGCGCGTTGCTGCGGCTCAAAGGGGTCTACTCCGCCACCATCGATCCCACCGGCGCCCTGCCCAACATCGAGGTCTGGGTGCAAGACCAGCAAAATATTGAAGTCATCGGATCGCTGGCCCAGGACGCACAATTCGATTTGCCCGCCACCTCGATTGAAAAGCTGCCATCGGCCGAGGCCGGCAAACTCGTGCGCGTGGTGGGAGTGGTGCGCAAGCAGCAGGCGGGTCTGTCGCTGACCATTCGCGACGAGACCGGGCAGCTCATCTTGCATACGGCGCAAACCCGCCCGGTGCAACTGGGGGAGCAGGTGGAGGCGATCGGCTATCCCCTCCTGGTGGGGACGGAATGGCATCTGCGGGAGAGCATGTATCGGCATGCCCAGACGGCGAATGGGGCTCCCGCCCACGACCTCGCGCAGTTGCGGCTCGCGGAACAATTGCTCGACCTGTCCCACGAGGAGGCCAAGCGCGGTCATCCGGTGCATTTGAACGGCGTCGTCACGTGGGTGAACCCCGCGGCGGATTTCTTCTATATCCGCGACGCCAGCGGCGGCGTCTGCGTGCTCCGGCCGCGCGAGCCCGGCAGCGCGCTGAGGGTTGGCGCCAAGGTGGAAGTGTCCGGCGTGTCCGCTCCCGGCAAGTTTGTGCCCGTCGTCCAGGCCATCGGCGTGGTCCAGACGGCGAGCATCGACATGCCCGAGGCGAAGCAGGTGACGCTGGAGCAGGCGCTGACCGGGATCGAGGAAGCCCAGTGGGTTGGCATGAGCGGCTACGTGCGGGATGTCGCGCAGGACGGCCCTTGGGGCCGGCTGGAACTGACGACTTCCGCGGGGGAATTTGCGGCCGTGCTGCCTTGGGGTGAACAGCTCGTGAACTTGCGCCGCTCGGTGGTGCGGATGCGCGGAGTGTGCAGTGCGCTCACCAACGAGAAACGGCAGCTGACCGGCATCCAATTGTGGGTGCCGTCCGAACAATACCTCGAGATCGAGGAGGCCGAGCCGGCCAACCCGTTCACGGTGGCCGCGCAGTCGATCACGAGTTTGCGGCAATTCAGCTCCCTGCAGGCAACCAACCGGCGCGTGCGCGTCGCTGGCGTGGTCGTGCACCATGCCCCGGGGCTCCGGGCGCTCATTCAAGAGGGATCCGAAGGCTTGCTGGTGTTGAGTCGTGACACGACGCCGCTGGTCCCGGGCGATCGCATCGAGGCCGTCGGTTTTCCGGGACGCGAGAACAGCCGGGTTGTCCTGCGGGAGGCGGTTTATCACCGCCTGTCCTCCGGCGCGGAGCCGGTGCCGCTGGTGGTCGACTCACTGGACCGGATCAATGTGGAACTCGACAGCCGGCTCGTGCGGATCGACGCGCAGCTGCTCGACGTCGGCGCCCAGGAAAAAGGCACGCGTCTGATCATGCAGGCGGGGGGAGTGATTTTTGAAGCCCTGCTTGACGCCCAGAAGAGCACCGTGCCCGACCGTTGGGCCAGCGGCAGCCGGTTGGCGCTGACCGGCGTCTATCAGGTCCAGTTTGATGAATACAAGCGGCCGCATGCCATGCAGCTCCAGCTTCGTTCCCTGGGCGATGTGACGATCCTGAGCCGGGCGCCGTGGTGGACGACCCGCCGGGCGCTGTTGGTCATCGCGGTGCTGGCGGTCGGCATTGTGCTCGGCTTCGGCTGGGTGGTCGCGCTCCGCCGGCGGGTCCACCGGCAGACGGGGCAGATTCGCGAGCAGGTGGAAAGCGAAAAGGCGGCGCGGCTCGAAGCGGCGCTGGCGCGGGCCTCCAAGCTGGAATCGCTCGGGGTGCTCGCCGGGGGCATCGCCCATGATTTCAACAACCTGCTGACCGTGGTGATGGGCAATCTGTCGCTGGCGAAGCTCGATCCGCGGATCAATCCGGAAACCGTGGAGTGCCTGCAGGAGAGCCAGCGCGCCGCGTTGCGCGCCCGCGATCTGACGCAGCAGCTGATTACTTTCGCGAAAGGCGGCGAGCCGGTGCGAGCGGTGACGGTGCTGCCCGAGGTGGTCGGCGAGGCGACCCGGTTTGCCTTGCACGGTTCCAAGGTGCGCTGCGATTACGACATTGCGCCCGACATCTGGCCGGCCGACGTCGACAAAGGCCAGATCGGCCAGGTCGTGCACAACATCATCATCAACGCCACCCACGCGATGCCCGACGGCGGCGTGGTCCGCATCACGCTGCGCAACGAGGACATCGCCGCCGGCGTCCGCCCGGCGCTGGCTCCGGGCCGGTATCTGCATCTGACGATCGCCGATGAGGGGACCGGCATCGAGCCGGAGCACCTGCCGCTGATTTTCGATCCCTATTTCACCACCAAGGCGAAGGGCAGCGGGCTGGGGCTCGCGACGGTCTATTCCATCATCAAAAAGCACCAGGGGCATATCGAGGTGGAGTCCAGGCGGGGAGTAGGCACGACGTTTCACATCTGGCTGCCGGCCGTGGCGACCGCCCAGTTGCCGCCGGCGGCCGAAGCCCAGCCACGACCGCCCCAAACGGCGCGGGTGTTGTTCATGGATGACGAGACGCCGATCCGCCTGATGGCCGGGGTCATTTTGAAGCGCATGGGGCTTGAATGCACCGCCGTGGTGGATGGAGCGGAGGTATTGCAGGAATATGTCGCGGCCCGGGCAAATGGCCGGCCCTACGACCTGGTCATGCTCGATCTCACCGTGCCCGGCGGCATGGGAGGAGTCGAGACGATGAAGAAACTGCTGCAACTGGACCCGGAAGTGCGGGCCATTGTTTCAAGCGGGTATTCGACCGATCCGGTGATGGCGAATTTTCGCCTTCACGGATTCCTGGGCAGGGTCGCCAAGCCTTACGATATGGCCGAATTCATGAAAACAGTCAGCGCCATCCTGCCCGACCACGCAGGGAAAAACTAGCCATCTGCGCCGGGGCAGGGCGACGGTGGACGCTCAAGCGGACGCGGGCTGTTTGGCGATGAATTCGCGGATGACCTCGGCGCGGTGTTCGGCCAGGGTTTCCTGCTCAACTTCGTCGGCCGTGCGTTGCTTGTTGTGGCTGTGCATCTGCTTCCGCAGCTGCGAAAGCGCGAGATATTCGAGCTGCCGGATGCGCTCGCGCGTGACCTTGAATTTCTTTCCGACCTCCTCGAGCGTCAGCTCCTTGTGCCCTTCGAGGCCGAAGCGCATCTTGATGATGCTGGCCTCCCGGGGATCGAGGGAGTTGACCATGGCGCTGAGATCCTCGCGCAGATTCTTGTCGCCCAGGCCCTGGTCGGGGCTGACGGCCATCTCATCGCCGACGAGGTCGCCGAGCGTGGCGGAATCGCTGTCCTCGCCCACGGGGGCGTCGAGAGAGGCGGGCCGCACGCTGACGGTCTTGAGCAGCGCGACCTTCGCGGTCGGGATTTGCAGCTCGGCGGCGATCTCCTCGTTTTCGGGCTCGCGACCGAGTTCGTCGGTGAGCTTGGCGATCATCTTGCGCATCCGGGAGATTTTGT
>JAYVZM010000094.1:0-14989 GCA_043783345.1 Verrucomicrobiota bacterium | reverse complement strand
GATCCAGCAGGTCGGCATCCACAACTTCAAGCTGCCGCTCAAATACCGCACCAAGGCCGGCAAGGTCCTCACGCTGGAGACCAGCGTCACGGGCACGGTGTCGCTCGAAGCCGAGTTGAAGGGGATCAACATGAGCCGGATCATGCGGACCTTCTATGAGCACAAGGGGGGCGTCACGACCGGCGAGTGGATGGGCAAGATCCTCAAGAGCTACCTGCGCAAGGTGGAGACCAAGGACGCGCGGCTGAAGATCGCGTTCTCCTACCCGATGATGCAGCCCAGCCTGCGCACCGGACTCGAGGGCTGGCAGTTCTACAACGTGGCGTTCGAGGGCGTGATGACGCGCGACGGTCGCTACCGCCGCTTCATCCACTTCGACTTCGTCTACTCCTCGGCCTGTCCCTGCTCGGCCGAGCTGACGGAGCACGCGCGCGCCCAGCGCGGGGCTTACGGCGTGCCGCACTCGCAGCGCAGCAAGGCCCGCATCACGCTGGAGGAGGCCGAGGGCAGGAAAATCTGGATCGAGGACGTGCATGCCCTCTGTCTGCGCGCGCTCCAGACGGAGACGCAGGTGATGGTGAAGCGCGAGGACGAGCAGGCTTTTGCCGAGCTCAACGGCGCCTACCTGAAATTCGTCGAGGATGCCGCGCGGCAGCTCTATCTCGGGTTCGACGCGGACCGGCGCATCGCCGATTTCCGCATCGCGTGCTCGCACCTCGAGTCGCTGCATTCGCACGACGCCGTCAGCGTGATCTGCAAGGGCGTGAAGGGCGGCTTCACGGCCGACTTCATGGATTTTGGCTCGCTGCTGTGCTGAGGATGCAGGAATTCTCCGCGGATGACGCGGATTAACGCGGATAAAGACAGTAGGAATGATTCACGAAAAACTCAGTGGCGAGATCATCGGTGCGGCCATGGCGGTGCTCAACGAGCTTGGGCCCGGGCTGGATGAAAAGCTCTACGAGCGGGCGTTGGTCATCGAGCTGCGCAAACGCGGTCACGCTGTGGATCAGCAGAAGTCATTTCCGGTCCATTACGCGGGCGAGCTTATTGGCAATCTGGTTCCTGATACGATCGTTGATGGCTTGGTCATTGCCGATCCCAAGGTGGTTGAGTCTTTTATTGAAACCCATGCACGCCAAATGATCGGCTATCTGGCCATAACCAAACTCCAGCTAGCCCTGCTCCTGAATTTTAAGCGCGCCAAACTCGAGTGGAAACGCATTGTCCGGGAAACCCATGACTAATCCGCGTTCATCCGCGAAATCCGCGGGAAAATCAGGTCCGGTAGTCCTCATCACCGGCGCGTCGCAGGGCATCGGCGCGGCCATCGCCCGGGTGTTCGCCGCGGAACTGCCCGGGGCCCGGCTGGCGCTCGTGGCCCGCAGCGAGAAGAATCTCCGCGCGGTCGCGCGGGACTGCATCAAGTCGGGCGCCACCGTGGAAATATTTCCCTGCGACGTGGCCCGGGAGGCCTCGGTCAAATCGATGGCGCGGATTGTGACCGGGCACTTCGGCGCCGTCGACGTGCTGATCAACAATGCCGGCGCGTTCGCCATGGCGACCTTCGCCCGGACGAAAGTCGCCGAGTTCGACCGCCTGCTCGCGGTCAACCTGCGCAGCGCGTTTCTGGTCACGCAGGCGTTTCTCCCCGCGATGCTGAAGCGGAAGCGCGGGGACATCTTCTTCATGAGCTCGATCGCCGGACTGGGAGCCTATCCGAACGCGACGGCGTATTGCGCGGCCAAGTTTGGCGTCACCGGCTTGGCCCAGGTGCTGCGCGCCGAGACGAAGGACCGGGGCGTGCGCGTGTGCTGCGTCCATCCCGGCGCCACCTGGTCCCCCGCGTGGGCCCAAAGCGGCGTCCAGCGGGAGCGGATCATGCCCGCCGAGGACATCGCGCGCGCGATTCTGGACATCCACCGGCTCAGCCGCCGCACGGTGGTCGAGGAAATCGTGCTCCGGCCGCAGTTGGGCGACGTGTAGAGGCGGCTTGTCACCGCCCTGTCCCGACGGCACAAAGGCGGGGTATGCCGCCCCTGCATCAGACCATTCTGGTGGTGGAAGACGAGGCCTCCATTGCCGAGACCATCGTCTATGCCCTGCAGACCGAGGGTTTCGTGCCGCTTTGGAAAACCACCGGACGCGAAGCCCTGGCGGTGCTGGCGGCGCAGCCCGTCGCCCTTGTCGTGCTTGATATCGGGCTGCCCGACATGAGTGGATTCGACGTCTGCCGGGAACTGCAGCGAACGGGCCGGGTGCCGGTCATTTTTCTCACGGCCCGGAGCGGCGAGGTGGACAAGATCGTCGGCCTCGAGCTTGGCGCGGACGACTACCTCGCCAAGCCCTTCAGTCCGCGCGAGCTGACAGCGCGCGTCCGCGCCGTGCTGCGCCGGAGCAACGGGCCGGCGAAATCGGCGGTGGCGCCCGCCGGTTGGTCGCACGACACCACGCGGTGCCGGATCAGCTATCGCGGCCAGGCGCTGGACCTGACGCGCAATGAATACCGGTTGCTCGGCGCGTTGCTTGCCTCGCCCGGCCGCGTGTTCAACCGGGACCAGCTGATGACGGCGGCGTGGGAGGATCCCGGCGCGGCGCTCGACCGCACGGTCGACGCGCACATCAAGACGCTCCGGGCCAAGCTCCGCGAAGCCGCGCCCGAGTCCGATCCGATCGTGACACACCGCGGGCTTGGTTACTCGCTGCGGGAGGAAGCGTGAGGATCCGCACGGCCATTTTTGGCGTCTACGTGCTCGCCTCGGCGATCGGTTTTACGGCGGTGATGGCGCTGGTGTTGCGCGATGTGCGCTTGCGCTACGTGGAGTCGATGCGGCGCACACTGGGCGACACCGCGGCGTATCTCGCCTCGTATGCCACACCCACAGTGCCGGGGGAAGACTGGGCCCGGAAGCTTGCCAAACTGCCTCCGGGCACCGAGGTGCTGCGGGTCTTTGCCTGCGGTCCGGATAACCGGGTGATTTTCGATGCCGCCGGGCGGGATGTCGGGCAGACTTACGCCCGGGTGATGTATGGCGGCGGCAAGATCGCCTCCGAGAACTACTCGGTGCCGAACGTCGCGGTGGTGGGCAACGAATTGCGGGTCTTCGCCCCGGTCCGGTTCGGCCGGGAGATCATCGGGTGGGTGGGTGTGGGACGGCCGCTGGCGACCGTGGCCGAGGGCATCAGCCACGCCCGCTGGCGGCTGGTCTGGCTGGCCGGGAGCATCGCGCTGCTGATGATGGGAGCCGGTTGGTGGATCGCGGCCCGGCTGACCCGCTCGCTCGAACGCCTGACCTGCTACGCCCAAAATGTGCGGGATGGCCGCGCGGCCGCGCCGCCGCCGTCACGCGCCGCGGAAATCGCGGCCTTGGCCCGGGCCTTCGAGGAAATGCGCGATGCCCTCGAAGGCCGGCAGCATGCCGAACGTTACACGCAGGCGCTCGCCCACGAGGTGAAGGCGCCCCTCGCCGCCATCCGCGGCGCGGCCGAACTTCTCGACGAGGACATGCCGGCGGAGCAGCGCAGGAAATTCATGGCGAACATTCGCGACGAAGCGGCGCGCATCCAGCAGATCGTCGAACGACTGCTGGAGCTGTCGTCGCTGGAGGCGCGCAAGGCGCTCCGGCAGACGGAACCGGTCGATGCGACGGCCCTGATGAACGAGGCGGCAGAAGTGGTGCGGTCTGCCTATGCCGGCTCGCGGGTGACGCTCAAAGTAAACGGCATTGCGGCGACTCTGCGCGGCGAACGCGTGCTGTTGCGCGAAGCGCTGGTCAACCTGCTGCAGAACGCGCTGGATTTTTCACCGGCGGAAAGCGAAGTCGCGTTCGGCGCGGCCGTGGAGAACGGCCGGATCAATTTCTCGGTGGAAGACCGCGGACCGGGCGTGCCCGACTACGCGCTGCCGCGGGTGTTCGAGCGGTTCTATTCGCTGCCGCGGCCGTGCTCGATGCGCAAAAGCACGGGGCTGGGCCTCGCGCTCGTGCGGGAGATCGCGCATTTGCACGGTGGGGACGCCGCCCTCGACAACCGCCCCGAGGGCGGCGCGCGGGCGACACTGTGGCTGCCGGTGGAGTAGGGCGTAGGCTCGCTCGCGCTGCAGAGCCGCCCGCAAGCGAACTGGCCCACGGGCAGAATTTTCCACGGAATTTCATCGTCCCTTCACGCGGGCTTCACGGAAGCCGGGCAGAGTGCGGGCATGAACTCCGCACAACCTCCCCTTATTCATCCGCCGGTCTCGAACCGGCGTCATACGGTCACCCTGAAACTACTCTTTATCGCGGCGCTGGTGCTGTTGCTCCAGCTGCCGCTCAGCCTGGTCAACAACCTGCGGCAAGAGCGCGCCGGCAACCGCGAGGCGGCTCACACGCGGCAGGGGGACACGCGGGTGATTGAGGCGGAGCCGCCATACAACCCCGCGGTGGCGGCGGCCGAGGGCTACCGGATGGTCGAGCGTTCGCTCAAACACAGCGTGCTCGTGCTGACGCTGGTTTTCGCGGCGTTCTTCCTGTTCGAAACGCTGGTCGGGCTGCGGCTGCACGCGGTGCATTACGGCCTGGTCGGTGCGGCGCTCTGCCTTTTCTACCTTGCATTGCTGGCGTTGGGCGAGGTGCTGACGCCCGGCTGGGCCTATATCGGGGCGGCGGTGGGGTCGTCGCTGCTGGTCGTGCTCTATAGCGTCTCGATCCTGCACAGCTACGCCCGTGCCTCGACGATCGCCGCGCTGCTGGCCGGCGAGCACAGCGTCCTCTACGTCGTGTTGCGGATGGAGGACTACGCGCTGCTGGCGGGCACGGCGTCGCTCTTTATCGTGCTGGCCGGCGTGATGTTCTTCACCCGGAACGTGGACTGGTTCGCCCAGGAGGCGGGGAAGGAGACGCGGACATGAAGCTCGCCATCGAGCACGGGCTCTTTGCCCGCGAGCTGCCCGGCTGGGCCTTGCGCGGCATCCTCTGCGCGTTGCCCAGTGCCTTCTGGGCGGCGATAACTGAATTCAACCAGCCGATTGAGTTTGCCGCAATGGCGGTGGGAACGGTGGGGTGGATTGCGGTCTTCGCGTTGTTCTCCGCATCGGAGGTAAGGCAGGCGAATGACGGGCGGGCAAGATTTGTGCGGGCACTGAAAATGGCCGCATGGATGAAGGCTGCGTTATTGCCCGGGGGGCAATCGCCTGGGGTTTAGCCGCGGGCTTGAACGCGCCGGACGGACTCTGGCTCGCCGTCGGTTTGGTGCCCGATGTGGGGACGGGGCTTGGATCCCTCTGGCTGGTGAGTCAGCCGGCCGGGGTCGGAGATAGCCTGAACCTGGGCCAGCTGAACTCCTTCGGCTGGACCTTGGCCACGACGCTCGTGCAAGGTGCGCTGATTTCCACGCTGCTGATGTTGCTCGCGCTCGGGGTGCTCGGCTGGTGGCGGGTATGGCCCTGGCTCAGGGCGTTTTCTCCGGCCCGGATTCCGGGCCAGGAGGTGTGCAAAGCCCTCGGGGCCGGCCGCGATGCTTTATAAAAGCGTTGGCTGGTCGGCCCCGGGTGGCTTTAGCCTTGTCGCATCTGTCGCGTCAGGGTCAGCGCACCGAGCACGCCGAACGAGCAGTCGATGCGCCGCCCGTAGAGAGGGATGTCGCGAAACTGTCCGGCAATCAGGGCGAGTGGAATCACAGCCACGCAGCAGGCCAGGCCGCACTTGAGCACCAGTCGCTTTCGAGTGGCTTAAGAATCGGACGGACGAAGAACACGGCTAGGCAAAGATGACCGAAAGCGAGCCAGTCGGTGCCGTAGGCGACGAAGGGAAATTTGGCGTGGGTTTGCTCCAAACCATAAAGCACGTAGGCGATCCAATGTTGGAGGCCGGTGAGGTTCTGGTAGTCGGATGCGTTAGTGATCATCCCGAGCCAGGAGGCAAGCAATCGGAGTTCGCTCAACAAAGGGAACGCCGTCAGGCCGCTCAGAATCAATCCGACGAGGAAGAGGCCGAGGGTAAGTCGGTAACGAAACAACGACGGCCTAACGTTCAGAGCAGCGACTGCTGGTCGCCGGTGGCGGCTTTGAGTCCGATGGCGTGGTAGCCTTTGGCGGTGAGCACGCGGCCCTGCGCGGTGCGGGCGAGATAGCCTTCCTGGATCAGGAACGGCTCGTGGACTTCCTCGAGCGTCTCGGCTTCCTCGCCGACGGCGATGGCGATGGTGCCGAGGCCGACGGGGCCGCCCGCATAATTTTCGGCCATGAGCCGCAGCACACGTTTGTCCATCTCGTCGAGGCCGGCCGCGTCGATCTCCAACAGCTCGAGCGCGGCGGCGGCCACGGGCTGGGTGATCCGCCCCTTCGCTTTTTCCGAGGCGAAGTCGCGGCAGAAGTTGACGAGGTTGTTCGCGATGCGCGGGGTGCCGCGGGCGCGACGGGCGATTTCCTGCGCGCCGCCGGGGTCGATCTCCACCTTGAGCAGGCCGCAGCTGCGCAGCACGATGCCTTCGAGGGTGACGCGGTTGTAGTAGTCGAGCCGGGTGTTGAGCGTGAAGCGCGAGCGCAGCGGCGCGGTGAGCAGACCGGAGCGGGTGGTGGCGCCGATGAGGGTGAACTTCGGGATGGTGAGCCGGACGCTGCGGGCGTTGGGCCCCTGGTCGATCATGATGTCGAGGCGGAAGTCCTCCATCGCGCTGTAGAGATATTCCTCAACGGTCTTGGGGATGCGGTGAATCTCGTCGATGAAAAGGATGTCGCCTTCCTCCAGGTTGGTCAGCAGCCCGGCGAGATCGCCGGCTTTCTCGATGACGGGACCGGAGGTGACGCGCACGGTGCGGCCGAGCTCGTGGCCGAGGATGAAGGCGAGGGTGGTCTTGCCGAGGCCGGGCGGGCCGGAGAGGAGGATGTGGTTGAGGGCCTCGCCCCGGCGCCTGGCGGCGCCGACCATGACCTGGAGCCGCTCCACGGTCTTGGGCTGGCCGGCGAAGTCGGCGAACGACAGCGGACGCAGGGCGGCCTCGACCGGCGAGACCGGCGAGGCGAGGGCGGAGGTGATGAAGCCGGTGCCGGTCGCCGTGGTCGGCGACGGAATTTTCGATTTTTGATTCTCGATTTTCGATTGGGACACGGGAAAAGGGGGGTGTCATCCTGAGCGCAGCGAAGGATCCAGAGAGAGCGCGGATGTCATGATGGATTCTTCGCTGCGCTCAGAATGACACGCAAGAACGGGTTTTGGTCACATCGGAAATCGAAAATCGAGAATCCAAAATCGAAAATCCGTTCACTTCCACTCCACCTTGGCGCCCAGGCTGCGGAGGTTTTCGACGAAGTCGGGATGGGCTCGCCGGATTGTGTCGGCATTCTTCACGACGGACTGACCCGGGATGCTGGCGGCGACCATGTAGAGGGCGACGGCGGCGCGGATGATGTAAGGCGCGTCGACCACGGTCGGGTGCAGCGGCTTGGCGCCGTAGACCGTGATGCGGTGCGGATCGCTGACCACGACGTGCGCGCCGAACTTCGACAGCTCGGACATCCAAGTGAAGCCGCCTTCGTAGACCTTGTTCCAGAACATGACAGTGCCGCGGGCCCTCACGGCCAGGGCGATCATGCAGGGCAGCAGGTCGACGGGAAAGTAGGGCCATGGGGCCGCCTCGATCTTGGTCAGCAGGTTGGACGTGAACGGCTCGGCGATGACGAGCGGCTGCTTCTTGCGGACGATGGCGGTGTCGCCGTCGTATTCGATCTGGACCCCGAGCTTGGCGAAGGAGCGGTTGATGAGGTCGAAGTGGTGCGGCTGGGAATTTTTCACGCGCACCTCGCCGCCGGTGATGGCGCCGAGGGCGAGGAAGGTGACGACCTCGTGGTGGTCGGAATTGAGGGCGAACGAGCCGCCCTTGAGCTGCTTCACGCCGGTGACGGTCAGCTGGCTGGTGCCCAGGCCGGCGATCTTCGCGCCCATGGCGGCGAGGACCGTGCAGAGGTCCTGCACGTGCGGCTCGCTCGCGGCGTTGAGCAGCACGGACTCGCCGTCGGCGAGCACGGCGGCCATGACGAAATTTTCGGTGGCCGTGACCGACATGTAGTCGGGCCAGTGGCGCGCGCCGCGGAAGCGGCCCTTGAGGGACATGGTCAGCGCTCCGTTGGAAGAAATCTTCGCGCCGAGTTTTTCCAGAATCTCCAGGTGCGGGTCGAGTTCGCGGATGCCGAGGGAGCAGCCCTTGGCGTTGGTGGGCAGGGAGATTTTCTTCATCCGCTGGAGGAGCGGGGCGAAGAGCAGCACGGAGGAGCGCATGCCGGCGGGCAGTTCGCCGTTGAGACGGCGCGCATCGAAGCCGGAGTGATCGATAGTCATCGTGCCGGCGGCGCGGATCCAGGCGATGTGCGAGCCCTGCTCGGTGAAAAAGTTCACGAGTTTCTCGACGTCGGTGATGTTGGGGACGTTGTGCAGCGCGACCTTGGCGTCCGTGAGCAGGGTGGCGCAGAGGATGGGCAGCACGGAATTCTTGTTGCCCGAGGGGGTGATGGTGCCGCTCAGGGGTTTGCCGCCGTGAATGATGAGGTCGGACATGGTTTGGACTCTTGGAAATGGGTTCTGGCGTCTGGAATGAAAATGGCGAGCCGTGAATCCGTGGCGAGAGTGTAAGCTCCACCTTCGCCAAGGCTACGGTGGATTTTCGCTTCGCGTAAAAAAAGGCGCCTGCGGTGAAGCAGGCGCCTGGAGAGTTTGCGTTGGGCCGGAGACTCAACCGGTCGAGTCGCCACCCTGGGCGCCGCCGCTGCGGAAATCCCCGCGCGACTGGTTGCGACCGCGACCGCCGCGGCTGCGGCGGCGCTGGCCCTCGCCACCACCACCGCCACCGCCCTGGCCGCGACCGCGGCCGCCGCGATGGCGGTCGCCGCCGTTGCGGTATTCACCGGAGCGGGCTTCGGCCGGGGCCGACGCCTCGGCGGCGGGCGAGCCGCCGAAAAGCGACTTCAACCAGCCGAGGAAACCGCCGGACTTGGCCGGCGCGCTGGCGGCCGGAGCCGACGGAGCATAAGCCGCCGCCGGGCTGCTGTTGCGCTCGCGGGGCGCGCCGCCGTAGTTGGACGGGGTCGGCACGTAATTGTAGCCGGGGCGCACATAGAGAAATTTCTCCGGGATCGAGGCTGGATCGAACGGGGCGCTTTCCTCGCGCGGGGCGCGCTCGGTGCGTTCTTCCCTGCGGGGTTCGTCACGCCGGGATTCCTCACGGCGCGGGCGGTCGCCGCCGCGGGCGGGGCGGAAGCCTTCGCTCTCCCAAGTCTGGGCGGGCGTGGTCTTCTGCTGCTCGGGCTCGAGGATGTTCAGCTCGGCCGGCTCGTCGGTCTCAGAGCCCGCATCCGGCTCGATGCGAAGCGGGGCTTCGTGAACGACGGGCGCGGGTTCCTGGAGATTGGTCGTCACCGGATCGGTCTTCACGACGGGGACGGCGACGGGGATTTGAACGGCAGGGGCAGCGGGAGTGGCTGCGGCCACCGGCGTTTCGGCCGGGGCGAACGGATTCTGGTATTCACGCGGAGCGGTAACGACTTCGATGGCGGTCGGCGTGTATTCGGTGGAGGCCGCCGTGGCGGTGCTGGCCGGACTGATGGTGGGACGCTTCCCGCGGAGGAGGCCAGAGCCGCGGGTGCTGCCGAATGAGGGTGCGGCGGATGACGCCGGGGTGGTCGCGGTGGCTTCGGCAGGAGCACCGGACGATTCTGTGGAGGACATGTCTATGTTGTTGGTTGAAAGCGCCTGCCAGGGGATGGCGGCGCTGGTTGTTCATGCCAGCCGGAGCTCGGTTATCTCGCTCGACCCCGCGACAAGCGCGGGGCAAACAGCGGCAATAGACGGTCAAGGTCGTCCATGCCCCTCTGGAGGGCAACTTAATTTTTCCGCGGCGACGGGCTTGCCAGCCGTCGGGGCTGCTCCCACGCTCGACCCATGGACAAACTTGAGGAGATATTCCGTATGCAAGATGCGCTGAATAAGCGCATTGGAGTGAATCTACCGCCGGCCTCCGAGGAGGAGAAGACGAAGTGGATACTGAATTATACCCGCGCGATGCAGCAAGAAACGGCCGAGCTGATCGACAGCGTGCCGTGGAAGTGGTGGGCCAAATACCAGAAGTTCGACGAGCAGAACGCCAAGGTCGAGGTCGTGGATCTTTTTCATTTTCTCGTGTCGCTGGCGCAGACGCTCGGCATGACGCCGGACGATGTCTACCAGGCCTACCTCAAGAAGAACGCCGTCAACCACCAGCGGCAGGAAAGCGGCTACGCCAAGAAGGACGAAGCCGATTCGAAGCACATCTGACGCGGCGCGGGGCGCCGTGAAAGCTCCAACATCCAAGCCCCAAGCTCCAGAGAAATTTCAACCCACCGAGCATCCGACAAAAGTTCGGGGTTGGAAACTGGAGTTTGGCGATAGGTGTTTCACTGGAGCTTGGATGTTGGTGCTTGGAGCTTCGCCGCGCAGTGTCACACCACCGCCACAAAACTCCCGGTGAATTCGACGGCGGCCTTGCCGTCCGTGCCCTCGACGATCGCGGTCAGCTCCATCCGTGCCTTCTTGTGGCGGCGGAGATCTGCGATGAACTCCGCGATGACGCCCGCCGCCGGCCGGACGCACACCGCGCGCAGCTTGCCGGTGACCGGTTGGCGGTAGTAGGCGGAGCTGCGTTTCACGACCACGTGGCCGTCGAGCCCGGCCTCGCGCAGCAGCGTCCAGAGGCCCGCATAGCAGGCGAGCGTCGGCAGCGCGTGCAGCGAGCCACCGAAGGCCGTGCCGAGGTGGTTGACGTTGGCGGCGAGGGGCGCCTCGAGGACGAGCCGGCGGGCGTTGCTCTCGGCCACGTGCAGGCCCATCGCGCGGGTCAGCGGAATCTTCTCGTGGAGGAAGGCCTCAAGTCGGCGGGTGGACATGCTGTCGGGAACAGAATCACTCATGCGCCCCGGAACATGGGTGGCGGAAAGCGCCAGGGCAAGTGTGGCGCGGTTCGAAAATCCATGATTTATTGTCCGAAATCGACGGGCTCGTTCGTTGTATTGTTGAACCCTTCCAAATCATGACTCCCTCCTCCCAATACCTCCTGTTGTTGCTCCAGCCCGGCGCCGGTCCGGGACCCACGCCCGCGGAACTGAAGGAAATCATGAGTCGCTTCGAGACCTGGATGAGCAGCCTCTACGCCAAGGGCATCGTGGCGGGGACCAACGGACTCGAACCCACCGGCAAGATTTTGCGCGAGCCGGGCGGGGTGGTCATCACTGACGGGCCCTACGCCGAGACGAAGGAGGTCGTCGGGGGCTACATCCTGATCAATGCGGCGAGCCTGGACGAAGCTGTCGCGATTGCCCGCGGCTGTCCGGGGCTGGACTACCGGCTGGCGGTCGAGGTGCGCCCCGTGCGACCGAAGTCGGGGAAATAGCCCGCCCGCCGGACGGTCACTCCCCGATGATCTTCACGAGCACGCGTTTCTTCCGGCGGCCGTCGAACTCGCCGTAGAAGATCTGCTCCCACGGGCCGAAGTCGAGTTTGCCGCCGGTGACGGCGACGACGACCTCGCGGCCCATGATCTGGCGCTTGAGGTGGGCGTCGGCGTTGTCCTCGCCCGTGCGGTTGTGCTCGTAGGCGCCGTGCGGCTTTTCGGGCGCGAGTTTCTCCAGCCAGCGCTCATAGTCGGCGTGGAGGCCGGATTCGTCATCGTTGATGAAAACCGACGCCGAGATGTGCATCGCGTTGACGAGGCAGAGGCCCTCCTTGACGCCGCTGGCGCGCAGGGCGGCCTCGACCTGCGGCGTGATGTTGAGGAAGGCCCGGCGGGCGGGCGTCTCGAACCAGAGTTCCTGCCGGTGGGTTTTCATGTGCGGGAGTGGACTTACCACGGAATGCACGGAAAACACAGAAGGGTTTTTGCCCACGAAACACACGAATGGACACGAAAGGGGGGGCCAGATGCCGAACCCTGTTGACCACGGATTGCACGGATGGACACGGATAGGAAAAGGAGAGCCTCGGAATTGTTGGCCACAAAGAAGCACAAAAATAGTTCGTCCTGCGGGAGGGAATCTTTCGTGCGCCTATAGGCGCCTTGAGAGAGTCGTTTGCCGCCGGAGCTTTGTGACTTTTTGTGGCAATACCTGCCTTGGGATTGGCCTTTATCGGTGTGCATCCGTGTCATCCGTGGTTAAACTCTCTTCATGGAATGCCGTTCTCATTGCGGGGCCTGCTGCATCGCGCCGTCGATCTCGTCGCCGATTCCGGGAATGCCGCAGGGCAAGCCGGCGAGGATTCGCTGCGTGCAACTGCTGCCGGATTTTAGCTGCGCGCTTTTTGGGAAACCCGAGCGTCCGGCGGTGTGCCTAAGCTTGCGGCCGACGGAGGAGATGTGCGGAACGAACCGAGCGGAGGCGTTGGCCCACCTGACGGGGCTCGAACTGGCGACGGCGCCGGCGTGAGCCGGGTCAAGCCGCCGGGTCCGCCGGGGCGGCGGGTTCCCAGCCCTCCATGGATTCCTGGATCGGGATCTTCGGCTTCCACTTCAACCAATCCTTGTCCGCCTCGTCGGCGAGCGGGAATTCGGTCCCGTCGGAGGCGGGCGAGCTGTTGGCGGTGTCGGGCGTGGCGAAGGCGACGCCGCCGGTGACGAGCGACTCGAGCGAGTTGCTGCGGATTTCCGCGCCGAGCAGGCCGATCTTCACGACGACGCCGCCGGAGTTCCAGAATTTCGAGTCGGGGTGGACGAGCTGGTCATAGGGCGCGCGGACGCGGATGCGCACCAGCACGGCGTCGGCGTCGGGGGTCAGGCGGTGGGTCTCGATGAAGCCGACCTTCACCTCGCGGAAAAACACCGGTGCGCCGGGCGTGAGCGCGCCCAGCTTGCCGGAACGCAGGATGAACGAGCGACCCGTGTCGCGGTTTTCCAGCAGCGGGGCCTTGCGCAGGGCGGTGAACTCGGTGGCGGGCGCGCCGCCGGTGCCCGGGCGGACCTTCAGGCGGGCGCCGGTGAAGAGCGTGTCGAGTCCCCGGATGCCGGCGAAGCCGATCTCGGGCCGGACGAGCCAGAATTCCGAGTCAGCGCGGGCGAGCGCGGCGGCGTTTTTGGCGAGCTGCACCCGCACGAGGACGGATTTGAGCTTCTCGTCGAGCTGCACGCTCTGCACGGAGCCGACCGCGACGCCTTGGTGCTCGAGAATGGTCTTGCCGGGCTCGATGCCGGTGCCGTTCTCGAAATGAATGATGATCTCGGGCCCGTGCGCGCGCGAATTCCGGGCGATGAGCCAGCCGCCGAGGACGAAGGCGACAAGGGGCACGACCCAGATGAGCGGGAGCGTGCGGCGGGTGCGGATGACAGTGGGAGTCGGGAGCTTGGTCATGGGGGGAGGACGGTGGTTTCGGGAGCGGCATCCCACAACAGGCGGGAATCGAAGGTCTCGGTCGCAAAAACGGTGAGCACGACCGCCGCCGCGAAGGCGATGACGCCCGGCTCGGGACGCACGCTGGCGAGCTTGTCGAATTGCACGGCGCCGGTGAGGAAGGCGACGAGGAACACGTCGAGCATGGACCACCGGCCGATGAATTTCACGAAGGCGTAGAGGCGGGTGAGGCCGCGGCGGCGGGGGGCGGACCGGGTGCGCGCCGCGTGCAGCAGGAAGCCCAGGCTCACCAGCTTGAGCAGCGGCACGAGGAAACTGGCCGTGAACACGATGAGCGCGACACCCCACAGGCCGTCCCGCTGGAGCGCCCGCACGCCCGAGAAAATCGTGTCGGTGCGCGGCGATCCGAGCTGGTCGACGGTGAGGACCGGCAGCACGTAGGCGGGCAAGAGCATGATGAACCCCGCCAGGGCAAAGGCGGCGCTCTGCGCCAGGGCGTGCGGCTGGCGGTGATGCAAGTGGTGGCCGCAGCGCGGGCAGGCCGAACCCTCCTGCTCGGGCGCCGCGTCGGGCAGCGTCAGCAGGCAGACGGAGCAGTGCAGGGCGCGGTTCATCAGGTCACCGGGTGCGGGTTATTTTCAGCGGTGAGGGCCTCCGCGGCGGCGCCGATGTCGAAGCGCCGCCAGGCGATCAGCAGCGCGAGCGACATGGCGGCATGGCACCACAGGCCGGCGGCGGGCTCGGCGTGGACGAGCGAGTCCAGCTTGATGAACGCCACCAGCACGGCGAGGAGATACACCTCGGGAATCGACCAGAGTTCGAGCCAGCGCAGCCAGCGCACCAGAAAGCGCAGCCGGCCGGAGGGCCGGCCGAGCGCGAGCGGCGCCAGCAGGGCGGTGAACGCCAGCAGCAACAGCAGCGGGGCCGCGATGCCACACAGCAGCACGAGCGCGGCGACCCAGGGCATGCCTTCGGTCCACAGGCGAAGGACGCCGGTGATGAGGAGGCTTTCATGGGCGTTGCCGAGCTGGGAGACGGCGACGATGGGCAGCAGGTTGGCGGGCACCCACAGGATCAAGCCGGTGAGCACCCACGCCAGGGTCACGATCCAGTTTGACGCCCGGCCGCGCGCGAGCTGGGCGTCGCAACGGACGCATTGGCTGGTGTCGCCCGGCCGGAGTTTGATGCGGGTGTGCAACTGCCCGCACCACGGGCAGGCCAGCGGGCTGTCCGCAGGCACGGCGCCGGTGACGGAAAGTGGATGGGGGGTGGCGTTCATCCGCGAACTGGTCATCCTTAAGTAACCTCCGGAGGGTGGATGGTTCCGGGGAGAAGAAGCCTGGGACGGGCTGGCAGGCTGCGCCGGCCGGGGCGGAAGGGAACGAATCGCGGACCGGCCCGGCGCGAACCCGGCGGGCGGCCCGGGGGGTGGGGGGAGTCGCGGGGCATGGATGCCGTGCCGAAGCGAGCTGGGTGGGAGCGTTTCCGCCAGCCTCCCTTTCCCTCAAGCGCGCCATCGCGAGATATTTTTCTCCAAGCCAATGTCACATATTAACCCGACTTCCGCTACTGGAGGCGACTTTCGGTTATTTTCCGCGTGTGGGGCGACCGAAGTGATTGATCTGTCGTGATCGGAGCTGCGGGCCGGGC
>JAYVZM010000093.1:0-2391 GCA_043783345.1 Verrucomicrobiota bacterium | reverse complement strand
GCCTCGACGGAGTGGAGCCCGTGGCCTACGTGTTCAAGACCCTGACCGATCCGCTCAGCGGCGATCTCTCGTTCTTCCGCGTGTATTCCGGAACGATCCGCACCGGCATGGAACTGCACAACAGCGAGCGCCGGGTGGGCGAGCGTATCGGCCAGCTCTACCGGCTCAACGGCAAGCTGCGCACCCAGGTCGAATCCCTGAACGCCGGCGACATCGGCGCGGCGGTCAAGCTCAAGGACACGCACACCGGCAACACCCTCTGCGATGCCAAACACGCGGTCGTGCTTCCCCAGGTGACGTATCCGACGCCCTATGCGCAGGCGGCGCTCAAGCTCAACGCCCCGGGCGACGAGGAGAAGCTGGCGGCCGGTCTCGCGGCGTTGCACGAAGAGGACCCGGCGTTCACCTACCACACCGACCCCGAAATCCACCAGTTCATCATCGCGGCGCAGGGCGAGCTGCACCTCGAGGTGCTGTTCGAGCGGTTGAAGCGCCGTTACAAGGTCGATGTCTCGCTGGAGCAACCGAAGATCCGCTACCGCGAGACGATCAGGGGCCGGGCCGAGGCCCGCTACCGGCACAAGAAGCAGACCGGCGGCGCCGGGCAGTTTGCCGAGGTGTGGATGCGCGTCGAGGCCGGCCCGCGCGACAGCGGCCTCAATTTCACCCAGTCGCTCGCCGGCCAGGACGTCGACCGGATTTTCGTGCCGTCGGTGGAAAAGGGCGTCAAGGCCGTCAGCCAGGAAGGCATCCACGCCGGTTTCCGGGTGACCGACGTGAAGGTCGATTTCTTCGGCGGCAAGATGCATCCCGTCGATTCGAAGGACATCGCCTTTCAGGTCGCCGGTTACTTCGCCTTTCGCGAGGCGTTCCAGAACGCCCGGCCCTGCCTGCTCGAGCCGATCCACGAACTGGAGATCAAGGTGCCGGAGGAATTCGTCGGCCGGGTGGTCGGCGACCTGTCCAGCCGGCGGGGCAAGATTCTCGGCATGGATGTCAATGGCCGGCGGCAGGTCATCCGGGCCCAGGTGCCCGCCGCCCAGCTCTATCACTACGGCACGGCGCTGCGTTCGCTGACCGGCGGACGCGGCCTGCACAGCGAAAAATTCAGCCACTACGAGGAGCTGGGTCCCGATCAGGAAAAGAAGCTCGTGGCCGAATACCAGGCGGCCCGCGCCGCCGGCACCGCCGGGCACAATCACGCGCATTGAAATTGTAGGGCGGACGCGTCGGTGTCTTTTTGTAGGAGCCTGCTTGCAGGCGATGATCAGCCTTCACCGGCAGATGAAAGTCCTGATCGCCTACAAGCAGGCTCCTACAAAGAGATCACACCCGCCTCCAGGCCCGCACTCGTTTCTTGCCATGCCCGGGGGTTGGCATGATAAGCGCTGCCTGTCTTTCCGATGCCTGCGCCCGCCTCACGCCCGCTGCTTCCCTCGGGATTGACGCTGCTCAACTGGTTTCTCCGCGGCTGGACCACCCTCGTCTTCCTCTTCCTCTACCTGCCGATCGCGGTGCTCGTGGTCTATTCGTTCAACTCGTCGCGGCTCAACATCGTCTGGGAAAACTTCACCTTCCACTGGTATGGCCGGTTGTGGGCGGACGGGCCGCTGATCAAGGCGGCAAAAAACAGCCTGATCATCGCCGGCGTCAGCACCCTCGTCTCGGTGATCCTCGGCACGGTGGGCGCGTGGCTGCTGCACCGTTACCGTTACCGGCTGGCCCGCAGCATCCAGACCCTCGTGGCCATCCCGATGGTCATGCCCGAGATCCTCATGGGCATCAGTCTGCTGATCCTTTTCGCGACCGCGGGCCTGAGCCTGGGTTTCGGCACGGTGATCATCGGGCACGTGACGTTCTGCTTCCCCTTCGTGCTCGTGGCGGTGCAGGCCCGCCTGCAGGGACTGGATCCCGCGCTGGAGGAGGCGGCGCTCGACCTGGGCGCGACACCGCTCCAGGCCTTTGCGTTCGTCATCGTGCCGTGCCTGCGCCCGGCCATCATCGCCGGCGCGCTGATGGCCTTCACCCTGTCGATGGACGAGCTCATCGTGACCTTTTTCATCCGCAGCGCGGCCGCGACCACCCTGCCGATCCAGGTTTACGGCCTCGCCCGCGTCGGGTTGAACCCCATGCTGAACGCACTTTCCGCCATCTTCATCCTTGCGACCGTGGCCTTCGTGCTTTTTTCCAGCTACCTGAACAAACTGAGCCGGCGTTGATTTTTCTCCCACCCTCCCAACCATGAAAACACCCAGGAACCTCCTCCTCACGCTGGCCGTGCTGCTCGGCGCGTCCGGCTTGCATGCCGCCGGCGAACTCAACCTGTTCGGCTGGTCCGAATACATCCCGCAGGAAGTGCTCGATGGCTTCACCAAGGAAACCGGCATCAAG
>JAYVZM010000092.1:0-2405 GCA_043783345.1 Verrucomicrobiota bacterium | reverse complement strand
GAGGGTGGGATTGGTGAGCGAGCCGGTGAGGATGCCGAAGACCCGGTCGGTGCGCTCGAGCAACTGGCCGCTGCGCTCCATGGCCACGATAGTGTTCTCGAAGGTGGGCTTCTCCGGGTTGTTCGCGATGGCCTCGTTTTCCTTGAGGTCCTCCGCCATGCCCTGGGCGAAGGCCGGGGCGAAATATTCGTCCTTGATCAGGTCGAACGGCGGCAGTTGATACGGCAGCGGGCTGGCGGTCAGCAGCGGATTGTTGGTCATGGCGGGAGTCGTCGCGGTGGCGCCCGAAGGCGTCGCGAGAGTGCAAGCGGCAAGGAAAAGCGTCGTCAAGGGCGCGCAAGTGCGAAACGGGGACAGATGCATAGGGGGATGTGTTGCTCCGAGCACACACAGCCCGTCCCCGATTGCAAGGCCGGGGGTTCAGCGGTAACGGTATAGCCTTGACGCGCTGAATGCCGGGGCCGTCAGGGCCGAAGCATTGACCGTTAACCGACTGGTTGGCGTCGGCTTGGTGGGCGAGATGACAGTTCAGCAAAATGTCAGCACCGCTCATCTTGCGACCGCTCACCGCGTCGATCTCCTGGCTGTAGATGATGATTTTCCCGCCATACGCGACGCGGCGCAGGGGACGCGTGGTTTTCCACTGGGACCGTCTCGCTCATGTCGAGCAGGTATGCGGGTTCGCCACGCTGGGCGCCGGCCCGAAAAAACTGCGACGGCATCACAGGGGATGCCGTCGCAGAGGAGAACGAGGACGAACGGGAGATGGCGCGGCGCGAACTCAGTCCGCGCGGGCCTTGGCATAGGAAGCTTGGAGCCGGTCCCACGCCGCGATCACGTTTTGCTTGGCGCTGTCCCAGGTGTCGGCTGACGCGTTGCCGAGCGCGGCCAGCTTTTCCTTGTAGTTGGCGTCGGCATTCTTGAGTTCATCCATCGCCGCCTTGCGGCTGGCGCTGGCCTTGGCTTCCGAATAGTTCGCGTGCAGTTCGCTGACCTGCGCGTCCATCCGGGCCTGGAGCGCCTTGGCGCTCTTGCTGAAGTCGTCGCGCTTGTCGAAGGTGAAGGACTTCACGTCGCCCCAGGCATCGGCGACGGCGGCCTTGGAATCCTGGTAGGCGTCCTTGGCCTTGGCGCTGGCATCGGCGCGGTCCTGCTTGGAGCAACCGGCAAAGGCCAGGGCGGCGAGGGCGGTCGTTGCGATCAATTGGAGGGAGAACTTTTTCATTTTTGTGGGGGTTGGAGAATTGCGGGCAAGAGCGTGGTCCCGGCACAAGGATGGCGGCCAAGGAATGCCCTCGTTACTCCATTCAGACCGGTGCGGCGCCGGTGCGTTCGCCTTTTTTGCCGAAATTCCGCCCGCTATTTCCGGGAACCGCGGCGGGGCGGGGCTGTCCCGCGCGAACTTCTCCCCGGGGCGCCACCTTATTTCAATCCCCGTAGCTTCAGCTGCACCCGGAGAAACTGGTCGATCAACGCGAGGCTGGTCTCGTCCCGAAAGGCCGGGCCGCCGTGGCCGGAGCCATGGACCACTTTGAAGACAACCGGCAGCCGGAGGCGCTCATAGGCGCCCTGCAGTTCGTGCGACTGATTGATCGGCATTTGATTGTCCCGGTCGCCGTGCAGGAGCAGCAGCGGGGGATCCGAGGGATCGACATGGGTGACCGGGCTGGCGAGGCGCGCCAGTTCCGGCAGCGCCTCAGGCTGGCCACCGAGCAACAGTTCCAACGCCGGCACGCGCACGCTCAGGCCGTGCGACGTGGATTGGCTGAGGATCGTGGTGAGATTGCTCGCGCCATAGAGGTCGACGATCGCCTGGACATGCGAGGACTCGCCGGTGAAGCCGCCGATTTTTCCCTCGAGTTCCGCCACACCGTTCGACACGCCGACGAGTGCGGCGAGATGCCCGCCGGCGGAGGAGCCGGCGATGACGAACCGGGACGAGGGATAGCCATAATCCGCCGCGTGCGCCCGCAGGTAGCGGAGCGCCGCCTTGATGTCGTGAATCTGCGCGGGAAACCGCGCGACCGTGGACAAACGGTAGTCCACGCTGGCCAGCGCCCAGCCGCGAGCGACCAGGCCCTTCAGGTCGACGTCCGCGCGTGAGCCACCGCGCCAGGCTCCGCCATGCACCCACACGATCAACCCCGCGGGCTGTCCTTGCTCCGGCAGGTAGAGATCGAGCTTCAGCTCGGTTTTGTCGACGGTCGCGAAGGTCAGATCGCGGATGATTTTTTCGGCGCGGAGGGGGGCCGAGACCACGCTGAAGAGCAACAGGCCGGCAAGCAGGGGCGGGGCGGGGCGTTTCATGGGCATCACCCGCTACAGCATAACGGCGAAATTTCAAACTCCAGATAACCCGGGGCGAATCCTCCGGCTGCTCTCCGCTTGGCAAGGGTGGCCGGGGC
>JAYVZM010000091.1:0-6363 GCA_043783345.1 Verrucomicrobiota bacterium | reverse complement strand
CGAAGGCTTCCATGCCGAGGCACGAGCACACCAGATTGCGGTCACCGTAAACGTTGTCGACGCGACCGACGGCGGGCCAGAATTTGCTGGCGCGGGTGTGGCTGTCGGGGAACGCCGCGGTTTCGCGCGAGTAGGGATGCGGCCACTCGGTGCCGCAGACGATTGCGGCGGTGTGCGGGGCGTGTTTGAGCGGATTGTTGAGCTTGTCGCTCGCGCCCGCGGCCACGGCGGCAATTTCGCCATGGATCGAAATGAGCGCATCACAAAAACGATCGAGCTCGGTTTTCGTTTCGCTCTCGGTTGGTTCGATCATCAGCGTGCCGGGGACGGGGAACGACATCGTCGGCGCGTGGTAGCCGTAATCCATCAGGCGTTTCGCCACGTCTTCAACTTCGATGCCGTGTTTTTTCCAGTTACGAAATTCAAGAATACATTCGTGGGCGACGAGTCCGCCGGCGCCTCGATAGAGCACGGGGAAATAGTTTTCGAGACGCTTCGCGATGTAATTGGCATTGAGGATGGCGAACTGGGTCGCGCGCGTGACGCCGTCGGGTCCCATCATGCGAATGTACATCCACGAGATAACCAGAATGCTGGCGCTGCCCCAGGGAGCAGCGGAGACCGCGCCCATGTGATGTCCGCCGGCGTCGTGGTTCAACGGGACGACCGAGTGGCTGGGGAGAAAGGGCACGAGGTGCTTCGCGACGCCGATCGGGCCCATACCGGGGCCGCCGCCGCCGTGCGGAATGCAAAATGTTTTGTGGAGATTGAGGTGGCAGACGTCGGCACCGATGAAGCCGGGGGCGGTGAGGCCGACTTGCGCGTTCATGTTGGCCCCGTCCATGTAAACCTGGCCACCGTGCGCGTGGATGGTTTTGCAGATCGCGCGGATGGAGGTTTCGAACACCCCGTGGGTGGACGGGTACGTGACCATCAGCGCGGCGAGATTGGCGGCGTGTTCCGTGGCCTTGGCCTTGAGGTCGGCGACATCGATGTTGCCGCTCGCGTCGCACGCGACGGGGACGACCGTTAAATTGCACATCGCGGCGCTGGCCGGATTGGTGCCGTGGGCCGAGGTCGGAATCAGGCAGACGTTGCGATGGCCTTCGCCGCGCGATTCGTGATAGGCGCGGATGACGAGCAGGCCGGCGTATTCGCCCTGGGAGCCGGCGTTGGGCTGGAGTGACACCGCGGCAAAGCCGGTGATTTCACTGAGCCATCGGTCGAGCTGCGCGAACAGTTCCGCGTAACCCTGCGTCTGGTCGGCGGGGGCGAACGGGTGCATCCGGCCGAACTCCGGCCAGGTGACCGGGAACATCTCGCTCGTGGCATTGAGTTTCATGGTGCACGAGCCGAGCGAAATCATCGAGTGGCACAGCGAGAGGTCCTTCGCTTCGAGCCGGCGGATGTAGCGCAGCATCTCGTGCTCGGTGTGGTAGCGGTTGAAGACGGCGGCGGTGAGGAAGACGGACGTGCGCGCGTGGGGCTTGGGGTAGGGCGCGGACTCCGTTCCGCGCTGATCGGCGGGCAGCGGAGTGCCCGCCCTACCGCCGAAGAGCGCGACGAGTGTTTCCACCTGTTCGACCGTGGTGGTTTCGTCGAGCGAGAGGCCGACGGTCGAGGCATCGACGGGACGGAGATTGATCTTCGACGCGAGCGCGGCGGCGTGAACCTTGGCGGCGTCGATGCCGGAGACGGTGAGCGTGTCGAAGACGGGTTCGGCGCTCACCTTGGCGCCGACGTTCTTCAGGCCGTCCGCCAGCAATTGGGTCAACCGCCGGACGCGTTGGGCGATTTGCTTCAGGCCCTCGGGGCCGTGGTAAACGGCATACATCGAGGCCATGACGGCGAGGAGCACCTGGGCGGTGCAGATGTTGGACGTGGCCTTGTCGCGGCGGATGTGCTGCTCGCGGGTGCCGAGGGCGAGGCGCAGGGCCGGGTTGCCGTGGACGTCCTTCGACACGCCGACGAGGCGGCCGGGCATCTGGCGCTTGAATTCATCCCTGGTGGCAAGGAAGCCCGCGTGGGGTCCGCCGAAACCCATCGGCACGCCGAAGCGTTGCGCGGAGCCGATGGTGACGTCGGCGCCGAACTCGCCCGGGGCGCGCAGCAGCGTGAGGGCCAGCAGATCGGTGGCGACGACGGCCAGCGCGCCGGCGGCATGGGCCCGGGCGAAAAAGGCGGCGAAGTCGTGGATGCTGCCCGTGGTGTCGGGGTATTGCACGAGCACGCCGAAGACTTTGCTCTGGAAATCAAACGCGCGATGGTCGCCGACGATGACCTCGACGCCGAGCGGCTTGGCGCGGGTCTTCACGATGTCGATGCTCTGGGGATGGCATTTCTCCGACACGAAGAAGAGCGAGGCCTCGTGGCTGTCGCCGAGCTTCACGCGGTGGCACATCATCATGGCCTCGGCGGCGGCGGTGCCCTCGTCGAGCATGGAGGCGTTGGCGATCTGCATGCCGGTCAGGTCGGTGACGACGGTCTGGAAATTCAACAGGGCCTCGAGCCGGCCCTGGGCGATCTCGGCCTGGTAGGGCGTGTAGGCGGTATACCAGCCGGGGTTTTCGAGGATGTTGCGCTGGATGACGCCGGGGACGGCGGTGTCGTAATAGCCCATCCCGATGAAGCTGCGAAACACCTTGTTTTTGGACGCGATGGCGCGGAGTTCGGCGAGGGCAGCGGTTTCGCCCAGCGCGGCCGGCAGGCGCAACGGGCGCTTCAGGCGGATCTTGGGCGGGACGGCGGCATCGGCGAGGGCGTCCACCGAATCGTAGCCAACGGTCTTGAGCATGGCCGCGAGATTCGAGGCGGAAGAGCCGGTGTGGCGGCGCTCAAAGGTGTCGAGTGGAGCGAGGAGATCGCGGGAAAAAGCCATGTCGCGCACGGTAGGCGCGGGCCGGGGTGGCGCAACAGCGATTTGGGCGGAGCGCGCGGCCATTCGCGGTGCGTTCGCGAAGGTAAGCGGCGCTACTGGCCGGCCGCGGTTGGGGAAGCACCTCACCGGCGACTAGGTGAGCTTGCCATCGAATCGTAACTCTTCCCGCATTGATTTGCGCGGGGCGCGTCATAGACATTTTCCAACACACCACACACCATGTTCATTGCATCCCTGCGTCTGGGCATGCAGCGGCTCGCGGCCGCTTTGCTTGCCAGTTTCATCCTCACGGGGCCGATGGCGGCCCAAGTTGCCCTCGGCAGCGGCACCTACACCCAGACCTTTGATTCGATCGGAACCGGCCTGCCCGCGGGCTGGACGGTCAACACCGGGGCCACGGCGACCGCCTTGGGCGCGTCCGCCGCTTTCGACACGACCACCGTAACCAACTGGTCCACGACCACCGGCTCATGGCGCAACTCGGCGGCCGCGGACAACGCCGGCTTCACCGCCGCCACCGCCGCCGCCGCGCAGGCGGCCGCCCCGGACCGGGCCGTGGGTGTCCGCCAGACGGGAGCCTTCGGCGATCCCGGCGCCTCGGCGAATTTCAATTTTTCCACGACAGGCCTGCAGGTGACCGCCATCTCGTTCTCGGCGCAGATACTGTCGGTGCAGACGCGCAGCACGATCTGGTCGCTGCAATACGGCCTTGGCGCCGCGCCTGCCACCTGGACCACCATCGCGACCTGCTCCGATCCCGGCGTCTTTGGCGCGACACCGGTGACAGCCGGCGGCTTTGGCACCGCGCTCGACAACCAGAGCAATGTCTGGCTGCGCGTCGTCGCCCTGGGCGCCTCGACCGGCGCCGGCAGCCGCGACACGTTTGGCATCGATGACTTCACCATCGTGACGACCAGCGGCGGCGGCCCGATCGCTCCCACGGTCACGACTCCGCCCGTCGCGCAAACGGTGACCGAGGGGGCCGCGGTGCAGTTCACCGTGGTGGCGAGCGGCACCGCGCCGCTCAGCTACCAGTGGCGCAAAGGCACGACCGCCCTGGGCAATGGCGGCATCATCACCGGCGCGACCACCGACACGCTCACCCTGACCGGTGTCGCCGTGGGCGATGCGGGCAACTACAATGTGGTGGTCACCAATGCGGGTGGCAGTGCGACCAGCGCGGACGCCGCCCTCACGGTCAATCCGGCGCTCGTCGCCCCGGCCATCACGGGTCAGCCCTCGCCGCAGAGCGTCGTCCTCGGCGGCACCGCGACCTTCAGCGTCGTCGCGACAGGGACGGCGCCGCTCGCCTACCAATGGCGCAAGGGCGGCGTCGCGCTCAGTGGCGGCCCCAACATCTCGGGCACGGCGACCGCGACTCTCACTCTAACCTCGGCGGCGGCGGGCGACACCGGCAGCTACGACGTGGTGGTGAGCAACAGCGTAAGCCCCGCGGCCACGAGCAATGCAGTCGTGTTGTCGATTGCGCCGCTGGTCACCCCGACCGGTCAGGTCGCCTATGCGGGCGGCACCTACGGCCAGAATTTCGACACGCTGCCGTCGAGCGGCACGTTCACCCTGGTGGGCACCGGCCCGATCACCCTCGATGCGTCGCCGATCAGCGCCTCAGGTCTCGGAGGTTGGAGCCTGGCGAAGTATGGCGGCACGGGGACGGTCGCGTTGTTCCGCGTCGACGCGGGCACGAGCACCTCGGGCGGCGTCAACTCCTACGGCGCGGCCTCGGCCAGCGACCGCGCCCTCGGCTCGCTGTCGAGCGGCAGCACGATTCCGCGATTCGGCACGGTGCTGGTCAACAGCACGGGCCGGACGATCACGGAGTTCACGCTCAGCTACACGGGCGAGCAGTGGCGGCGGGGCACCGGCGCGGCCAACCGGCTGGCGTTCGAATACGCGCTCGACGGGGGCGACATCAACACCGGCGCCTTCACCGCGTTTCCCGCCCTCGACTTCACGGCGCCCGTTACCACGGGCTCGGCCCTCGCGCTCGATGGCAACAACGCGGCCAACCGCACCGCGCTGGTCGCGACGATCACGGGCCTGAGCTGGGCCCCGGGCCAGACGCTCGCGCTCCGGTGGACCGACATCGACGACACCGGCAGCGATGACGGCCTGGCGATCGACGACCTCAGCTTCACCACGCCGGTCGCCGCGAATGACATCCTTCCTGCGGTCGTCTATACCACGCCCGCCGACGGCGCGGTCAATGTCGCGGCGAATACGGCGCTGACGGTCACGTTCAACGAGGCGGTGAATTTCACGACCTCGTCATTCAACCTGATGGGGAGCGCGAGCGGCGCGCACCCGGCCACGCTGACGGGCGGACCGATCAGCTACACGCTCACGCCCACGACGACATTCAGTGAAGGCGAGGTGGTCACGCTGACCATCGTTGCGGCGCAGGTCAGCGACACGGCGACCGGCGCGCAGCATCCGGGCGCCGACTACACGGCGAGCTTCATCACCTTTTCCAACGCGCCGCTGCCGATCCACGCGGTGCAGGGCAGCGGCCTGAGCAGCCCGTATGCGAACCATCCGGTCACGGTGCAGGGCGTGGTGGTCGCGAGCTTCCAGGCTCCCGGGCAGATCGGCGGCTATTATCTGGAGGCGCCCGACGCGGACCAGGACGCCAATCCGGCCACATCGGAGGGCATCTATGTCTTCGACAACACCAACAGCGTCACCGTGGGCGATCTCATCCGGGTCACGGGCACCGTGAAGGAGTTCCTCTCGACCGGCGCCGCCTCGACCATGAGCCAGACGGAAATCTCCCCGCTGACCAATTTCACCCTGATCGGCAGCGGCAATCCGCTGCCGACGGCCACTCCGGTCAGCCTGCCGTTTCCCGCCGCGGGTTATGCGGAGCGTTACGAAAGCATGCGCGTGACCCTGCCGCAAGCGCTCACGGTCACCGACAATTTCGACCTCGGGCACTTCGGCGAGGTGGTCCTCAGCAACGGCCGCCTGCCGCAGCCCACGAACACCGTCGCGCCGGGCGCCCCCGCACAGGCGCTGGAAGCCGCGAACCAGCTCAACCAGATCCTGCTCGATGACGGCCTGAGCCTGACCTATCCGTCGCCCACGCCTTACCTCGGCAGCGCCGATCCCGCGCTGGCCACGCGGCGCACGGGCAGCACGACCGCGGGCGTCACCGGCGTGCTCGACACGAAGTTCGGTCTTTACGTCATCGAGCCGATCGCGGCGCCGGTCTTTGTCGAGGCCAACCCGCGCCTCGCCCCGCCCGCTTCGCCGGGATCGCTGCGCGTGGTGTTCGGCAACGTGGAGAACCTCATGAATGGCGACGGCGCCGGCGGCGGTTTTCCGACCTCGCGCGGCGCGTCGACCTATGCAGAGTTCCAGCGCCAGCTGGCCAAGGTCACCGCGTCGATCCTCGGCCTGGCGCCCGACATCATGGGCCTGAGCGAAGTGGAAAATGACCGCATCACCAACGGCGCCGCCGACAGCTA
>JAYVZM010000090.1:0-6375 GCA_043783345.1 Verrucomicrobiota bacterium | reverse complement strand
GCAGGCGTCGGCGTTGGGGCTGTGGTGGGCGCGGCAGGCCTCGGGCCGCGCCGCGTAGATCGTGCAGCTGCCCTCCTTCAGCAAGGCGCATGGCCGTTGCAGCGCCGCCTGCTCGGCGTGGGATTTTCCGGCGAAGGCGGTGCGTTGCGCCGCGGTGCGTGCTATCACCCCTTCAAGGTCCGGAGGGGAAAAGTGGGTCAGGATGAATTCGGCGGCAATGAGCACCTCATGGGCCTGCACCCCCACCAAAACGTGGCAGCAGGCCCCGCAACCCGCCCGGCACGCGACCGCTTGCCTGGCCGCTGCAGGAGCCGAGGCGAAGGCCCGGTCGAAGCCCTTGTGCGCGTCACGGACCACCGCGAGGAGGTCGGCCGGATTGCGCGTCTTCCGCAACCGGCGCAGCACCGCCCCACCGGTCTTTTCAAACAGGTCCTCCTCCTCCGGGGTGAATACCGCGCTCATTCGAGCCGACACTAGACGCCAGGTCGCGACGCTTGACAAGGACGGCGACTGAAAGCCGGAGGAGAGGTAGGGCAGGTCTTTGACCTGCCTTCCGAACGAAAGGCGGCAGGTCAGAGACCTGCCCTACTTGTCAACGGGGCTCGCCACGAAGCCCAGCACGGCGCCGGCCGCAAAGCCGGTCACGTGGGCCAGCACGTCAACGGGCGGCCCCCCGGCGCCATAGAGCGCCAGGACGGTCAGACCGGCCGCGATCGGCACGAAAAACGCCCGCCAACGATGCGGGTGACGCGCCCGCGCGGCGAGACGGACGGCGCGGCCCGTCAGGAGGCCGAGCGCGGCAAAGACCGCGGTCGAGGCCCCGAGCGAACGGTAGGGACCGGGATAATGCATCGCCGCGACCGCCAGGTTTCCCGTCACGGCCGCGAGCCCGAGGAGCACCCACCCGCGGGCGCGGCCGAAGATTGCCAGCACCGTGGCGAAGACGAATACGCCGCTGGACAGGTTCGCTACGAGATGCGCCTCGTCCGCGTGCAGGAAAAGCGCCGTCACCATCCGCCACCATTCGCCCCGCGAAAAAACCGCCGCGGTGTCGAGCAATCCGGCGTCCGTCCATTCCGGGTAAAGCGCCTGACCGCGAAACACCGCCAGCACCGAAAGCGCCCAGAGCAGGGGCGACACCAAGTCCAGGCGCGCCGCCGCCGTCGCTGCGGGCGCGAACCGCGGCGGCCACCCGGCGCTTTCGCGATCATAGCTGGCCAGTTCCCCGCGCACGCGCGCCGCCACGGACGACTCGACGAGCAGCCGGTAGCCCGCGGCGCATGGCATCAGCCAGCAGACCTGCCCGAGCGCGAGGACCACCAGGCTGTGATCGAACCCTTCCCCGGTGGTGCGATAAACCCCGGCCTCGGCGAGATCGTCGGGAAGATGCTCATCCGGACAGGAGGCGGGCGAAGTATCGGGTGCCGACATTGTCAGGCCAGCATAGCCGGACTCAGCGCGGACGCCACTGCGGACTGCACCGGCCGCCCCGGCGGAGCGCCCAGGGACATGCCCGTTTGTTTCCCGACAGCCCGGCGAAGCTTGCCTCAATCCGAAACCGCGACCACCCGGAGGAACAGTATCTCGATCGGCTCCGCCTGGAAGTTGCCCGTCAGCTGCCAGGTTTCGAGTTTCTTCAGGTTGAGGCCCGGCGTGCCGCCCGGTTTGTTCTCCCGGGACGGCTTGGTGAGATCCACGGTGACAGTCTGCTCAGTGCCGCGGGGTAGGTTTCCCAAGGAGACATCGAATGACTGGTCCGTGCCGTCCCGGTCCACGAGCGTGAAGATGAACGACGTCGCAAGATTGCGATTCCCGATGATGAAACTGAGACGGGCCTTGGTGTGCTTGCGAAAGTCCGGTCCTTGGTTATCGCCGACGCCACCCTTGCTGCCGGCCAGGTTCACCAGCAAGCCCTTCCCCGGAATCTGCGCCACCTTTTTCCCCTCCCAATCGCCGAAGGCGTATTGATAGCCTTTTTCATAGGTGTCATCGGGATGCCGGAACATGCTGAGAAAATTGATGACTTCGACGTCTTTGGCGCCCGCGGCGGACAGTGAGCCCAGGCAGCTCACGAAAATAACCATCAACAGGGGTATCGGGAGGGTCTTCATGGCAGGGATGAGAGACGCCAGTCTGAAACCTGCGCCGAAAAAAATCCAGCCAGACTTTCCGGGCGAGTTACCTGCCTGATGGCGCCCGGTCAACTCACGTGAAACCGGGCGAACAAGCCGGTGTCATGCGCGTCCCGGGCGATGATCGCTTCATATTCGAGCGACTCGACCACCCAGCCGCGGGACTCGTCGTAGTAGGCGAGGTCGGCCACGGGCACGCTCAGCGAGACTTGCCGGGTCTCACCCGGGGCGAGCGACACGCGCGCGAACGCCTTCAGTTCCCGCACGGCGCGTTCGACGCGCGAGCCGCGGGCCGAGACATAGAGCTGCACCACTTCGTCGCCTGCCACGGCACCGGTGTTGGTGAGGTCCACGGTGGCCTGCAGCAGGTCGGCCGGCGCGAGTTGATTTTTAGCGAGCCGCAGGTTGGCATGCCGCCAAGTGGTGTAACTGAGGCCGAAGCCGAAGGGAAACGCCGCCGCGGCGCCATCCCGCGCGAGCTTCCGATAGCCGTGCCACAAGTCGTAGGTGATCTTTGTCGCATTCCGGTCGAAGAACGGCAGGTCATCGGCGCGCCGGGGAAACGTGCAGGGCAGCCGGCCGCCGGGATTCACCCGGCCGAGCAGAGCGTCGGCGAGCGCGTGGCCGCCCTCCATGCCCGGATACCACAGGACCAGAATTCCTTTCACGCGGTCGCGCCACGCCTCGGTGATCACCGCGCTGCCGACCATCAGCACCACAATCGTGCGGGGATTGGCCGCGGCCACCGTCCGGATCAACTGTTCGTCGCGCGGATGGAGTGTGAGCCGCTCGCGGTCGCCGCCGGGCGAGAAGCCACCGGCCTGCTGGCCGTGCCCGGGGAGAATCCTTTTTGCGATCGGCGCTTCCTCCGGTGTCGGCTTCGGGAAAGTCGGCGCGAACATCGGGATCATGTCCGGCGGGATGTATTCGCCTTCGTCCTCGTGCGTGAAGCCGACCACGACCACCGCGGCCTCCGCCTGCCCCGCCGCCTGCGCGGCACGGGCCGGATCGCTGCCGTCGTCAAACACCACCGCAGCATCGCCCAGGGCGGTCCGGAGTCCTTCCAGCGGTGGGACGACATACGCGGGCTGGGTGTTGCTGGAGCCGCCGTCGCCGGTGTTGGGGATCGACGCCAGCCGACCGACGACCGCGAGCCGGCGGACGCCGGTCAGCGGCAGGACGGCCTCATCGTTCTTGAGCAGCACAAGGCTCTTCTGGGCCGCCTCACGGGCGAGCTGCCGGTGCGTCGCGCAGCCCACGACCGCGCGCGGATAGCCGGCGGGATCGCGCCCCTGGGCGAAGCGGACCTGCTGGCGCAGGACGCGCAGGGCCGCGTCATCGATCCGCGTCTGCGGCACCTCGCCGCGTTGCACCAGCGCCTTCAATTCGCGATGGAAGCGCATGCTGAACGGCATCTCGATGTCCTGCCCGGCGAGCGCCGCCTTGAGCGCATCGCGCAGGCCGAAGATGAAATCCGTCATGACGAATCCCTGGAAGCCCCATTGCTCCTTCAGGATGCCGGTGAGCAGCGGACGATTCTGGCCGCACCATTCGCCGTTCAGGCTGTTGTAGGCGCTCATCACCGAGGCGACGCCGGCGTCCACGACCGCCTTGAAATGCGGCAGGTAGACCTCGTGCAGGGCGCGCGCGCCGATCGTGACATCGAGCTTGAACCGCGCGTTCTCCATCGAGTTGAGCGCATAATGCTTCGCGCAGGCCATGACATGGCGTTGCACGCCGCGGGCGAGCGCCGCGCCCAGTGCTCCCAGGTGGCGCGGGTCCTCGCCATACGTCTCCTGCGCGCGACCCCATGCGGGGTGACGCAGCAAGTTGATGCAGACCCCGCCGAAGAAGTTGCCGCCGAGCGCGCGCAATTCCCTGCCGATCACGTCGCCGATCCGCTCCTCGAGCGCCGGGTCCCACGACGCGCCCCGCGCCATGGAGACGGGAAAGGTGGTGGCGCCTTTCATGATGATGCCGCGCGGACCATCGACGAAGCGCACGCCAGGGATGCCGAGCCGCGGCACGGCGCCCGCGACCCAGGGCCGGCTGGCGTAACCACCCGGCGCCAGCATCTCGGCGAGCCCGGGCCAGAAAGGAGTGTCGCCGTCCATCAAGCCCAGTTTTTCGTCGAGGGTCAGCTGCGCGAGCAGGCCGCGCGCGCGGGAATCAATCTGTTCGGGAGTCAGGACCGCGGCGGTTTCGAGTCCGCCAAAGGCGGCACCAGAGGGGGACGAGGAATGGATGATCATGGTTGGCAGGAGGAGAAGCGACCGGCTGAGGCGAAATGAGCAGAATGGCGACGAGGGCGCGAGGGGCGATCCACCATTGAGTCTAACATTGTTTTTCCGACCGTCGCCCGCACCGGGGTAATGGTTGCCGACGCCAAAATGGAATTGAAGCCCCTTTTTCCCGCGGCATTGTCGGGCCCATGGATACCCCCGGCCTGCCGGTCATGGAACCCCATCATGCCGCGACCATCCGGAATCTCGTCGCAGCCTTCGAGCAGGACCCGTCGGTGCTCGCTCTCCTGCTCGGGGGCTCGATCGCCCACGGCTTCGCCAAATCCGAGTCTGACATCGACGTGGCGATGGTTGTCGAACCGGCGGAATTTCAGAAACGCCAGCAAGGCGGCAAACTTCACTACAACAACCGGTCGCTGTGCACCTATCCGGGTTACATTGACGGCAAATACATGGATGTGGAATTCCTCCGGCTGGTCGCGGCGCGCGGCAGCGATCCGGCGCGCTATGCCTTCAAGGGCAGTCGCATTCTTTTTTCTCGGATACCAGGGCTCGAGTCACTGCTGGCGGAGATCGTCCGTTATCCGGTGGAGAAAAAACGCGAACGACTCGACCGGTTTGTCGCCCAACTGCTGGCCTGGCGGTGGTATTACAGCGAGGCGATCCGGCAGCATAACCCATATCTTGTCTATCTCGCCATCCAGAAGGTCGTGCTGTTCAGCTGCCGGATCGTGCTGACGGAAAATGAAACCCTCTATCCCTATCACAAATGGCTGCTCGCGGTCGTGGCGACCGTTCCCCGGCAGCCAGCCGGTCTGAAAGCCTCCATCGACGAACTGTTGACCATCCCGGCGTGGAACCGGGTCGACGACTACTGCCGCGGGATTCTCGCCTTCGTCGGCGTGGACCACGATGAGGCGAATGCGAGCTGGCCGACCCGTTTCATGAAGGACACCGAGTTGAAATGGGTGACCCAAGAGCCGCCCATCGATGATTTGTGACTAGTCGTCGCGGGACGCGGTTTTGGCGATCTTGTGCTGCCAATAGAAATAGTAAGGGATCAGCTCCGCCGGCTCGGAGCAGAACCAAGTGTAGCCCTTGCGGCGTTCGAAGGAAATCTGCGCGACCGAATAGTAGATGCGCCGGTCGCGGTCACCGAAGACTGGCCGGCCGGTGTTGAACTCGTAGAAACGCGCCCAGAGGTCCGGCGCCCCGGGCCGGTCCTCGAGGTCCGTGCCGGCCGGGGCGTTGCGATCCCAGTATTTGTCGTGGATCACCCGGTCGGAAAACCACTGCATCGCGCCCTCGACCGCCGCGACGATTGCGGGCGACGGGGCCGGCCGGCTCATCAGGAACTTGACGACCCCGGCGCTTTCGCGCGAACACTCGGACGCGGGCTCGAAATTGCGGGCGGAGCAGGGCTGCAAGGTCAGCGCATCATACTGCTGGCACCACACGGTCCGGCGGCCCGCGGGAGACTTCAGTTGCATCGCGAGGATGCAGTCGAGCCCGAGCTGAAAACTGCGGCGGGCCCGGGTGGCCGTCTCCTCCGGAACGAAAGTATATTCGGGCTCGCGGTTGCCCACGTCGCACAACAGCTGCAAAATGTGGATGTAGCCCTCGTCATTGAGCGTGATGGCATCGTGATACCCGCCGGCGAGCGGATAGATCTGCGGGTAGCCGCCATTCGGGTATTGCGCCGCCAACACATAGTCGAGACCGCGCAGAAAGCTGTCCTTCCAGACGTTCAACCGGGCGGGTGGGACGGTGTTGTCGTAGGAAATGACCCGGGCCAGGTAACGCAGCTCCGAGATCGTGGCATCGTTGTCGAAGGTGCCGCCGCTCCACGCGTCGGGGTGATTGTCCGCCGGCAGCCGGTCGCGGGTGTAGTTGCCGTCCTTGGACCAGCCTCCGGTCGGGCTCTGCCACATGACGACCCGATCGGCGATGAGCCGCGCCGGTTCGTTGGCATACCAGGTGTAGGAGGCGTCAAGCCGGAG
>JAYVZM010000089.1:0-15075 GCA_043783345.1 Verrucomicrobiota bacterium | reverse complement strand
ATCACGCCGCCGTTGGCGACGGACTGGCCCATGAGGGCGCCGAGTTTTTTTAATGTCGGAGCGTTGAGCGCGCACTGGCGTTGCAGCATCGTCGTGGCGGTGGCGAGATAGGTGTCGGCGGGGGAGGACATAAGTCAGGGGGTGGATTCCCAGCGGCCGAAGATGCCGCAGGGAAGGATTTTTCCATCGCGCTGGACGGGCAGGCCGACCTCGCCGCCGGAGAGCCGGCCGCCCGCGCCGGACAGCAGGGCGGCGAGCAGGTTGACCACGACGGTGGGCGAGAGGCGCGCGGTGTAGGCGTTGATGAGGAAAAACAGGGGCTGGTCGCTCAGCACCTGCTTGCACTCGTTGAGCAGTTCCCAGAGGTGATCCTCGAGCTTCCACATTTCGCCGGTGCTGCCGCGGCCGTAGGTCGGCGGATCCATGATGATGGCGTCGTATTTGCGGCCGCGCTTGATCTCGCGGCGGACGAATTTCAGGCAGTCGTCGGCGATGTAGCGCACGGGCGCCCCGGCCAGGCCGGAAAGCACGGCGTTTTCCTTGCACCATTTCACCATGCCCTCGGCGGCGTCGACGTGGCACACGCTGGCCCCCGCGGCGGCGGCGGCCACCGAGGCGGCGCCGGTGTAGCCGAAGAGATTGAGCACGCGGACCTCGCGGCCGGCGGTCCGACCAGGCTCACCGGAGCCCGCGCGCGCAGCGCGGATTATTCTGGTGAACCAGTCCCAGTTCACCGCCTGCTCGGGGAAGAGTCCGGTGTGCTTGAAGCTGGTCGGGTGGATCTTGAAGGTCAGCGCGCCGTAGCGGACGGTCCAGTGGTCGGGCAGCTGCTGGCGGAATTCCCATTTGCCGCCGCCGCTCTCGCTGCGGTGGTAGAAGCCGTCCCAGTTCTCCCAGCGGCCGTTGCCGCCCACCCGCGGCCAGATGACCTGGGGATCGGGGCGCACCAACGTGTAGGGACCCCATTTCTCGTGCTTCATGCCCAGCCCGCAGTCGAGCAACTGGTAGTCCTTCCAGCCATCGGCGACGATCAGGCCCGGGCGTTCAATGTTCATGCTTGGGGGAAATTGTCCGCGAATGGCGCCAATGAACACGAAAAAATGGAAGGCCGGGCGATCACCCCTGGCGATCGGATCGCGCGAGCTTGGTCTCCAGGCCCGTCATCGTGGCGAGAAACTCCTGCTCCAGGTCGACGTCGTAGAGTTTCGCCAGCACCAGCACGCTCCACAGGCAGTCGGAGAGTTCGTGCGCGAGTTTGCGGTCGGCGTCGGGCCACGGGGCGCACGCCGCTCTTGGCCATGACGAGTTTCATGAGGTCGCCCACGTCGACGACGAAGCCCTGCATGATTTCCTCGCGGGTCCAGGGCCGGCCGTGGCCGCGGGTTTCGGCCTCGGCAAGCCTCTGCCGGAGTTGCATCGCGCACGCGGTGAGTTGGGAAAGGTTCATCGGATGAGACAAGACAGCCGGGGCACGGACGTCGAGCCCGGCTCGGTGCGCCGGAGATTTGCGGTTGCGAAAGACGGTGCCGTTGATTCCGTGGCGGCCGGATGAAACACCACCTGCTACCCCTGTTGGTGATCGCCTGTCTGGTTGCATCGTGCGCCGTTCCACCGGGTTCCCGGGTGAAACTCACCCCGCTGGCGGATCGCGTGCGGGTCGAGATCGGCGGCCAGCTCTTCACGGAATACGTCTACGGTGACGGCGCGACCCGGCCTTACTGTTATCCGGTCGTCGCGGCCGACGGCACGCCCCTGACCCGCGATTTTCCGATGAAGCAAACCCCGGGCGAGGACACGGATCACCCGTGGCATCGCTCGCTGTGGTTCGCCCACAGCATGGTCAATGGCGTCGATTTCTGGAACGAAGGCTCGGGCGACGCCGGTCGTTCGCCGAAGGACAAGGGGAAAACCGTGCATGACGCCCTGCTGGAAACGACCAGCGGCCGGACCGGGATCCTGCGCGCCCGCAACCGCTGGGTGGCGCCCGACGGCCGGCTGATTTGCACGGACGAACGCACGCTCCGGTTTCACGCCACCGCGGCGGGGCGGTTTATCGACTATGAGGTGACGCTGCAGGCGCTGCCCGATGCGCCGCTGTTGCTGGGGGACAACAAGGACGGCACGATGGCCCTGCGGCTGGCGCAGTGGATGACGCTGCCGCACAAATACCAGGGCAGGAGCCTGCCCGGCCGCGGCCAGATCGTCACGAGCACCGGCTTCCGCGATGCCGCCGCCTGGGGCAAGCGCGCCGCCTGGTGCGACTACTCGGCGCCGCACAACGGCAAGGTTTACGGCGTGGCGATCTTCGACCAGCCGCAAAGCATCCGGCATCCCACCTGGTGGATGGCGCGCGACTACGGGCTATTTGGCGCGAATCCGTTCGGCCAGCACGACTACGAAAACCTCAAGGACCAGCCGCACGCCGGCGACTACACCATCCCGGCGGGCGGCAGCCTGACCCTGCGCTACCGCTTCTTCTTCCACGAAGGCGACGCCGCGGCCGCCCAGGTCGCCGCCCGTTACGCCGACTACGCCGCGGAAAAGTAACTTCGTTTCCACGCCATGAAACACCTGACCCGCCGCTTCTTTCTCAAGACCACCGCCTTGGCCGCCACCACGGCGGTATTGAGCGCCCGTTCCTGGGGGCAGGTGGTCGGCGCCAACGGCGACGTGCGTGTGGCCGTCGTCGGCCTCAACGGCCGCGGCAAAAACCATCTGGCAAGCCTGCGCGCGCTCCCCGGCGTCCGGGTGGTAGCCCTGTGCGATGCCGACACGGCGGTCCTCGACAAGGCCGCGGCCGCGCTGGGCGGCGGGGTGAAGACTTATACCGACATCCGCGAGCTGCTGGCCTCGCCCGCGGTCGACGCCATCACCGTCGCGACGCCCAACCACTGGCATTCGCTCATGGGCATCTGGGCCTGCCAGGCGGGCAAGGATGTCTATGTGGAGAAACCCATTTCGCACAATGTCTGGGAGGGTCGCCAGCTCGTGGCCGCGGCGGAAAAATACCACCGCGTCGTCCAGGCCGGCGTGCAGATCCGCTCCGGCGACGGCCTCGCCGAGGCGGTGCAATGGGTGCACGCCGGAAATCTCGGAAAGATCACCGCGGCGCGCGGCTTTTGCTACAAGCGCCGGCCGAGCATCGGCAAAACCAGCGGGCCTCAGCCGGTGCCGGCCACCGCCAACTACGACCTCTGGACCGGTCCCGCGCCGCTGGTGCCGTTGCGCCGCGCGAAACTGCATTACGACTGGCACTGGCAATACCCGACGGGCAACGGCGACGTCGGCAACCAGGGCATCCACCAGATGGACGTGGCGCGCTGGTTCCTCGGCGAACCGGGCCTGCCGCGCCACACGCTCAGCATCGGCGGCCGGCTCGGCTACGAGGACGACGGCGACACGCCGAACACGCAGGTCATCATCCACGATTACGTCACGGCCCCGTTGATCTTCGAGGTGCGCGGCCTGCCGGCCAAGCCGGACACCGCGCCGGCGAAGCCCACCGGCCTCGATCCGGCGGAAGCCGCCGCCGCCGCCGCGGGCACGATGGACAAATACCGCGGGGTCAGCATCGGCAATGTCATCGATTGCGAAGGCGGCGCGATCGTGACGAGCACCTATTTTGCCGCCCAGGCCTACGACCGGGACGGCAAGCTGCTGAAGGAATTCAAGGGTCAGGACAAGCACATGGCGAATTTCATCGACGTCGTGCGCAGCCGGAAAACCGCCGACCTGCGCGGACCCATCGGCGAGGGGCACGTCTCGAGCGCACTCTGCCATCTGGGCAACATATCGCACCAGCTCGGCCGTGCGGCGCCCGAGGGCGAACTGCGCGAAAAAATCAAGGGCGACGCTCCGCTCGCCGAGGCCTATGGCCGGATGACCGAGCATCTCGCGGCCAACCAGGTCGATCTCCCTAAAACCCCGCTCACCCTCGGCGCCCCGCTCGCCATCGCCCCGGCGGCGGAACGTTTCAGTGGCGAAAACGCCGCCGCGGCGAACGCACTGCTCACCCGCGAGTATCGCGCCCCGTTCGTCGTGCCGCAACTGGCGTGACCAGGCTGGCACTTGACGACAGTTCGGGCGGCTGGCACTTACGAGCCATGAAAAACGTCGGTCGTAATTCTCGCAAAACGCGCAGCATACGACGGACAGGCGGCAAGACCTGCGGAACGGTGCTGAAGGAATTGGCTGCCTATGCCGGGTGCGGTTTCTTGACAGAAGAGGGCGCAGAGGCGCTGGAAGAGTCCAAGCGCAAACCGACGCCCGCTAAGTAGCCTTACAAACCAAACCCTCAAGGGGGCGGCATTTACCTCCACGATGTATCATCGCGTGGCAATTCGCGCAAACGATAGCTAGGTCGCCCAATCTCGTTAGGCTTGGGGCGCTACGATCTGACAAAGGGAGCAGGTGGTGGATTTGCGCATAGTCACGGCCCAGCTCGCCATAACCGGCTTCAAAATCGAAACCGCACCCGGGGACTTCACAGAACAGCCGATTGCCGTGCCCTCGCTTGAATTTTTCAATTTTGGCAGCACGTAAAAGGCCTTCACGTCTTCGATGCCGAACCATCCTCATAGTTATGCCACCTTCAAAGGCTGCGGTATCTGAGGGGCTTTCAGGATAGGATTTAGATTTTCCAGAATAGGTCTCCCAAATAAGCTCAAGCTCAACCGCTGCATCTTCGGGAATTCTGACTCCCGAACCTTGCGGATGCCAATGCACTTCGGATAGGGCGCGGCTAGCCAGCTTTTTCAAAGGCAGGGGAGCATCGATCTGTGGATCGAGCAGGCACTCAAATTCATATTCGACGTATTGACACTGCTTACCTTGAGCACGCAAAGCCGGATCGTAGTGTGGTCCCGCTTGCACAACGCCTTGAGCCCATCCTGAAGCCATGATCCCTCGTGGCTCTTCGCCAAGTCTGACCAAGAAGAGCCGGTCTCCCTCCTTGACCTGTTTGCTTACGCAGGTCCAGCTACCCGCGACGGTTTCTCCACGAGCAGTTTGGATCGCTTCGGTCGCTAAGTCCTTCCAGTCCCACCGGCGAGGATTCCAAGCAAGTAGGTATGTGCTCACGTCCCGTAGAGCCGGTCGCCGAAATCGCCGAGGCCGGGGAGGATATATTTGCGGCTGTTGAGCGCGCGGTCGAGGGCGCCGAGGATGATGGGCACCTCAGGGTGCGCCTTTTCCACCGCCGCCACGCCTTCGGGCGCACCGACGATGCACACCAGCGAGACCTCCGTCGCGCCCTGCTGCTTCACCAGCGTCAGGGCCTGCACCGCCGAGCCGCCGGTGGCGAGCATCGGGTCCACCACCAGCACGCGCGAGCCGGCGAGCGGCGGCAGCTTGCAATAATAGCTGCGCGCCACGGCGGTGGTGTGGTCGCGTTCGAGCCCGACATAGCCGACGGACACGTCGGGAAAAACATCATGAAAAGGCTGCAGCATGCCGAGGCCGGCGCGCAGGATGGGCACGACTACGAGATGCTTGGTCAGCACGCGGCCGGTCATCGGTTCCATCGGTGTTTCGATGGCCTTCTCCTCCGTGGCGAGGTCGCGCGTGGCTTCGAGGGCGAGCAGCAGGGAAATCTGGTAGCTGAGGGTGCGGAACAAGGCGGGCTTGGTGGTCTTGTCGCGCAAATGGGTCAGCACGTGCGCGCCGAGCGGATGTTGCAGAAGGTGCAGGGGCATGGGGAATTTTCGATTTTGGATTGGCGATTTTCGATTCCGAAATCGCCGCCGGCACCTGCACCGATAGAGGGAACGAGAACGAAGAACGAGAAAGATTCTACGGATTCAGAAGCAAGGTGTGTTGAACCGGGCCGGGCAGGAGGGGGGTGGGCTCGCCCTTGGCCCAGGCGGCGTGGCCGGCGCGGTAATACGGCGACAGGGGATGGCCGCTCTGCCCGCCGGGCATATGGAAAAGGCCCTCGGCCTCGTGGCCGGGTGACACGACCAGGCGCTCGGACGCGCCGAAACCCGGACCCTGCACGCGTGGCATGTCGTTGTCACCGGGCAGCGGCTCCGCGGGCATGGCCAGCAACCGCGCGAGCGGACCGGGCAGAAAACGGCCGAAGGGATGCTGGATGGACAGCCTATTGCGCGCACCCCAGGTGAATCGCGCCGGGGGCTCGCCGGACCGGTCGACATCGGCGAGCACGTCGTCCGCCGCTGCGAGCAGCAGGGAGCGCCAGGACTTGTGGGCGGGATTGAGGAGCCGCGGCGGCTGTTCATGCACCAGCTGCCAGAGGGCGTCCTCATAAATGAAACTTCGGTAGCTGAACGCGGTGTAACGCGCGCGCGCCTCCTCGTTGAACGGCGCGAAGGCCCGTTCGGCGACATGGCCGCGGAACGCCCGCACGATCCGGTAGGCGGCGGAGTCGGTGCTCGCGTGGCCATTCCACTGGCGCACCGCATCGCGCAGTTCGGGGCGGGCCTTTTTTTGCGCGCGGGCGTCGTCATCCAGTATCTCCAGGAAAAATTTCTGCCAGCGCTCCAGGAAAAGAGCGCGGTCATCGAGTTCGATGGCGAGAAGGTCGGCTGGTGCGGCCTTTTTTCCGGAAGCGGCGAGGGCGAGCAGGGCATCGCGGATCTGGCGCGCGCGCGCGCCGTCGTCATAGCCGCTGTCGCCGAGCTTGGCGTAGGCCTCGCCGCCGAGGGCGCGGTTGTTGGCCGTCCAGAGCACCCCCGCAGTGGGATTGAGCACGACCGGAATATCCTCCGGTTTCCACCAGCCATCCCAATGGCGATCGCCGTAAGCCCACGATACCGGCAAGCGGCCGTCGAAACCCACCCGACGGGGAATTTTGCCGAGAATGGTCCACGCAATCTGGCCGTCGGCGTCGGCGATCAGCATGTTTTCGTTGGCAAAAGCGGCGCGATGGGCCAGTTCGACTCCGGCCGCGGTGGTGGCCACGGTTTCCATTTCGAAAAAGTGGAGGTTGGTCGCCTCGGCATCGTGGGCGCTCCAGCGCAAGGCGAGATAGCGCCCCTCCTCGGGGCCGCCGATGATCGGCCCCCATTCGGTCCAGCGCGCGGTGAAGGGCACGGGTTTTTCCCCTTTCACGCGGATTTCCGAGGAGCGCTCCTCGATTTCCACCCAGCCGCGCGGCGTGCGGTAATAGTGCTGGGCGATGCTCTCCGTCTCCACCAGGACGACATCGGTGGTGTCCACGTAGGCGTTGGTGAATCCCCAGGCGACGCGGCCGTTGCTCCCGACGATCATGGAGGGCCAGCCGGGCAGCGTGGCGCCGACCACGCGGTGCGGCCCGGTCGCGTCCGTCCATTGCAGGACGGCGCGATACCAGGTGTTGGGCACGCCGAGGTCGAGGTGCATGTCGTTCGCGAGCAGAGCGGCGCCGGTCGCAGTGTGCGCTCCGTCGACGGCGAAGGCATTCGAGCCGGGCAGGGGCTTCTGCGCGGGCTCGGAATCCGGGTAGGGGCCGTTGCCCTCAACGGCCCAAGGGCGCTTGGGGGCAAGCGCCCCTACCGTTTGATCGGGCGGCTTGAAGCGCAGTGGCGGCAGGGGCGCAGGCGCGAAGGTGCTGCCGTCGAGCGCAGCGTCCCACGAGTTGCCGCGGGGGGAGAGGAACTCCACGGCGGCCTGGCCCGCAGCGCGACGGAGGGCATCGCGGTTCAGCTCGAAACTGCCCCGGTAGTCCTGCAGATCGAACCACATGGCGTAAGCGCAGAGCAGCGAGTCCTCCTCGCGCCAGCGCTGGGGCGGCGTGCGCAGCACCAGGTATTCCCACGGGATTTTCGCCAGGGCGGTGAGGCCGGCGTTGACGCCCGCGGTGTAGGCCTGGACCAGGGCGCGTTCTTCGGGCGTGGCCCGGGCCAGGACCTTGGTGGCGAGCGGACGGAATCCGTGCAGGCGCGCGCCCTTGTCGAACTCGACCGCAGCCGGGCCAAACAGCTCGGACAGTTCCCCGGCCCCGCGCCGGCGCAGCAGGTCCATCTGGAAAAAGCGGTCCTGCGCGTGGAGGAAACCCGTGGCGCGGGCGACATCGGCGCGGGTCGCGCCCGTGATGGTCGGCACGCCCAGCGCATCGCGCTCGATCTTCACGGGGGCGCCGAGACCGGCGAGGACGCGCGTGCCGTCGAGCTGCGGCAGGCTGCCGCGCATCTGCCACCAGCCCCAGGCCGCCGCCGCCCCCGCCAGCACGAGCAGCACACTCAGAATGGAGAGCAGGTAGGAGACGCGCTTTTGGAACGGGGTCATCAGCGACTATTTCGCCCAAGCCGAGGTGCCGACCGGGTCGCGGCCTTCGTCGTATTCGTTGAGGTCGAAAAAGGTTTCGATCGGCTTGCCCTCGAGGCCGAGATCCTTGATGCGCTGCCGGAGGGTCGCACCGGCTTCGTCGCGCCAGCCGCGCTTCATCATGAAGCCATTCCACCACAGGCACTCGTCGTCCGTCCGCGCGCCGCCGCGGGCGAAACACCACGCGAGGATTTCCTCATCCGTGCCCCCGGCGAGGGTGCGGGTCTTCAGTTCGGCGTAGGACAAGCGCAGAAAGGCGCACGCGCGGCCATCGAAGCCGATGCCGAGGTTGGCGTGGTAATCGGCCGGCAGCCGGCCGGCGGCGTGCAGCCGGATCTTGTCGAGCATGCGGCCGATATAGACGAGGCGGCCGGTTTTGTCGTAGTTGCTGCGCAGGCCGGGAACGTGGGGCATGGTTGTTTTGGTTGGAAGAAGGGAGTCGGCCGCGGCTGGGATGACCGCGGGCGGACAGCTAAATTTGAAAAACAAAAATCCCCAATCAAAAACCCCCGTCACTCCCGCAGGTAGTAGGCGAGCGTGGCCAGCAACCCGAGCAGGAAGGTCGGGGCGTTGATCCAGAGCTGGTGAAACGGCACGGCGTAGTGGTGGACGGCCCAGATGACAGCGACATGCTTCACCGCGATCAAGCCCCAGCAGATGAGAATGATTTTTTCAAGCCGCGGGTTGCGCGGCACGGGCTGGCGCACCTCCACGACGAAGGCGCGGTTGTATTCCGCCGGCGCGCGGCGCGAGCGGAACTGGAACAGGTCGGCGAACATGTCCCGTCACCCTAACCGGCTTTGCGCAAAAGAAAAGCCCGGGACCGGGCGCACCCTAGCCGAGTATCGTCAGCACGATGCCCGTGAGCACGCCGAGGACAGCGAGGAATTTCTGCCGGTTGTTGACCTCGCCGAACAGCCACAGCCCACCGGCGAACGCCACGAGCACGCTGCCGCGGCGCAGGCTGGAGACGAGCGAGACCAGGGCGGCGGGATTTCGCAGGGCGTCGAAATAGACGAAGTCCGCCAGCAGCAGGAAGAGCGACACGCACAGGATGCTCCACCGCCAGTGAAAAAGATGGCGGGGCCACCAGCGCAGTTTCCAGCCCACGGCCAGCGGCAGGAAGAGAGCCGCCAGATAGATCGAAAACCAGCATTGCACCGTGGCCGCATTGAAACCGGCGCGGCCGAGCAGGAATTTGTCGTAGAGCCCGCTGAGGGCGCCCAACAACGTCCCGGCGAGGAGAAAACCAAACCACTTGTCGCGGTGAAAGTGGATGCCCTCGCGGCGGCCGGCCAGGGAGAGCCCGACGAACGAGGCGAGGGTGATGACCACCCCGAGGCCCTCGAGCCGCGTCGGTCGTTCGCCCAGCACGAGGACGGCGCCAAAGAGCGTCCACATCGGGCCGGTGGCCCGCACGGGCGAGGCGAGCGACACCGGCAGATGTTTGATGGCAAAATAACTGCAGACCCACGAGGCGGCGACGATGGTGGACTTGAGCAACAGCTGGGCGTGCTGCACCCGCGTCAGGGAGGCGACCAGCAGTCCGGCTGGCAGCGTGGCGGGCGCCAACGACGCCACCGCCAGCAGGGCGGACCACACCGTGGCGCTGCAGACATTGGCGAAGAACAGGACGGGCAGCACGGCATTGTCGCGCACCGCGTGCTTGGTGCTCAGTTCATAGCACCCGAGGAAGAAGGCGGAAATCAGGCTGGCGACAATCCAAGGCATGTTCGAGGCCACGCCTGACCGCACCTGCACCGACTGGCAAGCGCACAAGCCGGCCGCTCCCTCCCGCTCGGCCCCACCGGCCGATGTTCGTAATACGAACATCAACTTCACCGCTGGCCGGCGCGGGGGTGCGGCCGGTTTTTGCGATACCATTCAAGCAGCAGCAGGGTGCGCTCGGCATCGGGCATGGCGGTTCGTTTGACAAAGAACTCGGTGATGCGTCCGCGATGGAGACCGAGTTCGTGGGCGAGCAGCGCTTTGGCGCCCCGGCGCTGCAGCAGGGGCCGGACGGCGGCCACGAGGGCGCGCCACAGGGGGGTGTCGACGCCGGGCCGGAGAGTCGCGCCCCGGCGAATGCGCGCGGGCTGCAGTTTTTGGCGGGCGAGGCGATCGAGCACGCTGGCGGCGGCGTAAACCGCTTCGCCCACGGCCATCACGCCCGCAAGACGGGAGGGAGGCATGATGTTCGTATTACGAACATCAGCACCCGGGGGACGAGGAAAATCTTCGGGCGGTTGGTCGGGAGGCACCGGGGGCGGCCGCTCAGCCCAGCCGGGCACAGGCGGCGTGGCGAGGGCAGGAAACGAGGTGATCGTTCACCATCCCGGTGGCCTGCATGAAGGCGTAGCAAATGGTCGTGCCCACAAAGGTGAACCCGCGCTGCTGCAGATCGCGGCTCATGGCGTCGGACTCCGGAGTGCGGGCGGGAATCGCCGTGCGCGCGGTGAGCCGGTGCTGGATGGGCCGCCCGCCGGTGAACTGCCAGATGTAGCGATCAAAGGAACCGCCGGTCTCCTGCACGGCGAGAAAGGCGCGGGCATTGCGCACCGACGCCTCGACCTTCAGCCGGTTGCGCACGATGCCGGGGTCGGCGAGCAGGCGCGCCTTTTTCCGGGCGTCGTAGCGCGCGACCTTCCCGGCGTCAAAATCATCATAGGCCACGCGGTAACTGGCGCGCTTCCGCAGGATGGTCGACCAGCTCAGGCCCGCCTGCGCGCCTTCGAGGATCAGCATCTCGAACAGATGCCGGTCGTCATGCGCGGGGACGCCCCACTCGGTGTCGTGGTAGTGATGGTGAAGTTCGGCCTCGGCCCAGGGACAGCGATTTTTCATGGTGGCACGATAGCATGTCGGGGTGACAACCCCCGGTCAGCAGACTGGCGGGGCGTCGCGGGGGAGGCACGGAAAAAATCCGGGTCCGGCGCTTCCGCCTTGCCCGCGACCGGCCACCCCGGCATACCTTGCGCCTTATGGGACGCCAATGGCTTCACGCGAAACGCGCAATCGTCAATCTGAAGAAGGGTCAGACCGTCGGCAAGCTGGTGAAGGAAATCACCGTGGCGGCCAAACTCGGCGGCGGCGATCCCGAGGGCAACGCGCGGCTCTTCGCCGCCATCGAGAAAGCCAGGAAGGCCAGCGTGACGCGCGACGCGATCGAGCGTGCCATTGCCAAGGGCACCGGCACCGGCGGGGAAAAGTCGCACCTCGACCACGTGGTCTTCGAGGGCTACGCCCCGCACAAGGTGCCGGTCATCGTCGAATGCATGACGGACAACCACCAGCGGCTCACGCCGGAGATCCGCTATCTCTTCAAGAACGGCGTGCTCGGCAACGCCGGCAGCAACAAGTTTCTTTTCGACCATGTCGGACTGGTCGAGGCGCATCATCCCGACGCCGGGGTCGATTTGGAGGCGGCGGCGATCGAGGCGGGCGCCAATGACTTCGAGGCGCTCACGCATGCGCAAAACGACGACATCCCCGAGGGCGCCACCGGCGCGCGGTTCATCACCGAGCGCACGGCGGTGCACGCGGTGTCGCAGTGGCTGAAGCAGCACGGGTGGCACGTCGTCACGAGCGAGATCGGCTACGTGGCCAAGCAGTTTCCGGAGCTGGACGACACGATGCGCGGCGCGGTCGGCGAATTTCTGCAGGCGCTCGAGGACCACGACGACGTGCAGCGCGTCTGGGCGGCGGTGAAATAGCCGGCGGGGATTTCGGTGGGGTCCAAAAAAACGCCGGCTTTGCGGGCCGGCGTCGAGGGGAGAAAGAGCAACGCGAACGTTACTTCTTTTTCTTCTTAGCGACTTTCTTTTTAGCAGGTTTTTTCTTGGCCATACGGCAGTGTCCTAAAAAAACCGCGCAGTTGCACGAAAAAATTTCGGTCCCGCGCCGATTTATTTTTGGCGCGAAAATCGCGCGCGAAAAATATTTTCGATCCCGCGCGGATGATCAACGGCGGTAAAGCTCCGCGAGTTCGCGCAGATAGTTCGCGGGTGCGCCGGAAATCTTTTCCAGGTCCGCCGCGCGGCAGCGCCACTGCCAGTTGCCCCCGGCCTGCGCCGGCGTGTTGAAGCGCGCGTCGGTGCCGAGCGCGAGAATGTCCTGCAGCGAAACGACCGCGAGGCGCGCGACGCTGGCGTAGGCCGTGCGGATGAAATCCCACGGGAGGTCGTCGCCGGAGACCCGGAGGTAACGCCGCACGTGGTTGCGCTCGGCCTCGCTGGCGGACTGATACCAGCCGAGCGTGGTGTCGTTGTCGTGGGTGCCGGGATAGATGACCGTGTTGGGCGCGGCATTGTGGGGCAGATAACTGTTCCTGGCGTCGCCGCCCCAGGCAAAATGCAGGACGCTCATGCCGGGCAGGCCGGTGGCCGCGCGGAGTGCGATCACTGATTCGGTGAGCACGCCGAGGTCCTCCGCGATGATGCGGGCGCCGGGCAGCGCAGCCCGGAAGGCGCGGAAAAGATCCAAGCCCGGGCCCGGGATCCATTCGCCATGGCGCGCGGTTTGGGCGGGGACCGGGATCCGCCAGTAGGCGTCGAACCCGCGGAAATGGTCGATACGCACGATGTCGCAGAGCTCGAACGACGCGCGGAGGCGGGCGAGCCACCAGGCGTAACCGTCGGCGCGATGGACCGGCCAGTGGTAAAGCGGGTTGCCCCAGAGCTGGCCGTCGGCCGAAAAATAGTCGGGCGGCACGCCGGCCACGGCGACCGGGAGGAAGGTCTTCGGGTCGAGTTCGAAGAGATGCGGGTGGGCCCAGGCATCGGCGGAATCGGCGGCGACGAAGATGGGCAGGTCGCCGATGATCTCGATGCCGCGTTCGCGGGCCGCGGCTCGCACGAGCGCCCATTGGCCGAAGAAAAGGTATTGGATGAACCGGCAGGACTCGATGGCGTCGGCCAGCTTCGTGCGCAGCGGCGATTTTTTCGCCCGCTGGAAGTCGCGCGCGCCGGCCGGCCACTCCCACCAGGCGACCCCGGCGAAGTGGTCCTTCAGCGCCCGATAGTAGGCGTAGGCGTCGAGCCAGTGCGCATTGGCTTGGCAGAAGGCGGCGAAATCCCCGTAGGGCAGGGCGGGACGGGTCTGTTTGAAGCGGGCGGAGGCCAACTCGAGCAGCCGCGGTTTCAGGCGGTAAAGCGCGCCGTAGTCCGTGCGGTCGGCGGGCAGCGCGGCGAGTTCGGCCAGCTCATCGGCCGAAAGCAGGCCGGCGGGAACGAGCGCGGCCAGGTCGATCAGGTAGGGATTGCCCGCGAAGGCGGAAAAGCACTGGTAGGGCGAATCGCCGTAGCCGGTGGGACCGAGCGGACAGACCTGCCAGTATTTCATCCCGGCGGCCTGGAGGAAATCGAGGAAACGCGCCGCCTGCCGGTCGAACACGCCGCAGCCCTGCTCGCCCGGCAGGCAGGTCGGGTGGAGCAGCACGCCGGCGCCGCGCTCTTTCAGCCAGTCGAAAAGCGGACCGGACGGAGCGGGGGCGGAATGGATTTTTTTGCGGACGGGCATGATGGAACGTGATGCATAAACGCGGGCGGCCGGGGCGTCCACCCTGTTTGCCCGGGGCCGGCCGAAAAAAAGCGGAGGGCCGGAGCCCTCCGCTGAAGGAAGAGAATGACCGCGCGAATTACTCAGCTCTTCTTGGTCTTGAACTCATCCCGGACCCATTCCATGAGCATTGCCTTGTCAAAATAGAGCGGATCCTGGCTGCCGGCCGGCATCCGGATCTTCTGGAGATAGTATGGGTCGCGGAGCTTGCGTTCGCCTTCCTTCAGCACTTTGCCGTCGGCGCCAAGGAGCTGGAACTTGAGGTGCACGCGGGGCGCGTAAATCTCCTTCATGATCCGGATATGGTCCGGGCTGCTGAAGTTGTTGTCGCCCGCGAGATCGATGTCGGTGACCGTAATGACCAGTTTCTGGCCGGCGCCGAGCCGTGGTGCGGCCGCCTGCTGCAAGCTGCTCCGCAACTCATCCAGGTAATAGGTGCTGGTCAAATTGCTCTGGTTTTCCCGGACATCCGTGAAGTTGTCGGGATCCTGGAACGTGACGGTGACATTGTCCGGCGCCGCCGGCTTGGGCGCCGCGGGGCTGGGGGTGGGGAGGCCGGCGGCCAGAGCCATTCCGGCGACGAAGAGGAGGAGGTCGCGAGTTTTCATGATGGAATAGACGGACCCTACTCAGAAAAAAAGGTGCCGCAAATTCTAAGTGGGCCGAGGGGGGAATCAATACCCGGCGGCCTGGCCATCCTTGCGGCTTTCGCTGGCGCCCCAATACACCTTGTTCGCGGGGTCCCACCGGATGGCTTGGTAGCCGCCGAAACCGCCATGGCCGGCGCGGACATCATGGCCGCGCTGCACCAGCGCGCGCTGGCTCGCGTAGGGCACGCCGCTTTCGACCTCCACATAGCCGCCGTCGCGCATCGGCTCGCCGGTGGGCTCGGAGGAGCCCTCGTGCTGCCAGCGCGCGGCATCGCCCGCTTCCTGAAGCCCCATCCCGAAATCGATCTGGTTGACGAGCACTTGGACGTGACCCTGCGGTTGCATGGCGCCGCCCATGACGCCGAAGGCCTCCCACGGCTGGCCATCCTTCATGACGAAACCCGGGATGATGGTCTGGAACGGCCGCTTGCCGGGCGCGTAAACGTTGGCGTGGCCCGGCTCGAGAGTGAACAGTTCGCCGCGATCCTGGAACGTGAAGCCGAGACCGGGGACACTGATGCCGGAGCCCATGCCGCGATAGTTGGATTGGATGAGCGAGACCATGTTGCCCTCGGCGTCGGCGGTGCAGAGATAGATGGTGTCGCCC
>JAYVZM010000088.1:0-6405 GCA_043783345.1 Verrucomicrobiota bacterium | reverse complement strand
TCATGGTCCATGGCTACCCGAATCCGACGGGCGGGAAAAGAACGCATTTCTGCAGCATTTGCCTCGTGGAGGCGGGGCTATCAGCCCCGCGAGGCATGGGCCTCGCATCGCAATCGGCAACCCGCGGGACTGGTAGTCCCGCCTCCAGCCAAGAGCAGTCAGACTTCCTTGGGCGGCGGGGGCGTTACCTTCGCCACCGGGATGTGCGCGGCTTGGCGCAGAACCTCTTCCTTCGAAGTCTTGAGCCGGCTCGCAATGGTGTTGAGCCGCACCACCTCGGGTTGGGTCAGCACGGTCTGGCGGGGGGTGCCGTCGCGGTCGACCCACTTCACGGCGTGGATTTTCTGCCGGGAGGCTTTGACCAGGTCGCGCAGGAAAGCTTGTTCGTCGTCGAGAAGATCCATGAACCATCAGTTGGCGAGGACAGAGGAGCAACGTCAAGGTCGCGCTAGTATCCAACCGGCCAGAGTGCCATCCGACCTCACGGCACCACGCCGGGAAAGACGTAGGCCTGGAGGAATACCAGCACGCCCACCAGCGTCGCCAGGGCCAGACTGTGCCAGAAGACGGAACGCAGGATCTGCCCTTCCTGTCCGTGCTGGCCCGTGGCCACGCTGGCGACGACGATGCTTTGCGCGTCGATCATCTTGCCCATCACCCCGCCGGTGCTGTTCGCCGCCGCCGCGAGGACGGGGGAGATGCCCACCTGGTGGGCCGTGACCTGCTGCAGGTTGCCGAAGAGCACGTTCGAGGCGGTGTCGCTGCCGGTCAGGGCCACGCCGAGCCACCCCAGCAGCGGGGAGAAAAACGGAAACAGCACGCCCGTGCTCGCGAAGGCCAGGCCCAGGGTGGAATCGAGCCCGGCATAGCGTGACGTGAAGGCGAGCGCGAGCATGGCGGAAATCGTGAGCAGCGACCAACGCACCCGCCAAAGCGTGCGCAGATAGGTCCGCAGCAGATCCCGCGGTTGCAGCCCCAGCAGCAATCCGGCCACGAGCGCCGACAGCAGTGGCGCGGTTCCCGTGGCCGAGAGCAGATTGAGCGTATAGAGCGCGCTTTCCGCCCGCGGTTGCGGCACGAGCGGCGGCGCCTTGAACACCATGCCGTCCAGCCCGGGAATGGGAAATTTCATATCCGCCAAGCTGTTGAGCAGCGCCTTGGTGACCGGCAGCGCCCAGATAAAAACCACCGCCGTAAGAATCAGCCAGGGCGACCAAGCCCGAAAGACCACGCCGGCCGGCGGCCGCGTGACGGCGCGCTCCGCGGCCGGGCCGGCGGCCGTCGCGGCTTCGTCCGAAAAACGCCAGATCGCGACTGGCCGCCAAAAGCGCAACAACAGCAGCAGGGCGCCAAGGGAAGCGAGTGCGCTCGCGGTGTCCACCAGCCAGGGACCGTGAAGATTGCTCACCAGAAACTGCACCACCGCAAAGCTCAGGCCCGTGACCAGGCAGGCCGGCCAGACCTGCCACATCGCCCGCCAGCCGCTCATGACCGCCACCAGCCAGAAGGGAATGAGCGCGCTGAGGAACGGCAGCTGCCGGCCGGTCATCGCGCTGAGTTCCTGCAGGGGCAGCCCCGTGACCTGGGCGAGCGAGATGATGGGAATGCCGAGCGAGCCAAAGGCGACCGGCGCCGTGTTGCCCAGCAGCGCCAGCGACGCCGCCAGCAGCGGCCGGAAACCGATGCCGATCAGCATCGCGGCCGAGATGGCCACGGGCGCACCGAAGCCAGCCGCGCCCTCGATGAACGCGCCAAAGCTGAAGGCGATCAACAGCGCCTGGATGCGCCGGTCCGCGGAGAGCCCCGCGATGGACTGCTTCACGATGTCGAACTGGCCCGTTTTGACCGTGATGTCGTAAAGAAAGACCACATGGAGCACGATCCAGCCGATGGGCAGCAGACCGTAGAGCGCGCCATAGCCGGCGGCGGCGAACGCCATCTGTGCCGGCATGTGGTAGACGAGCATGGCGGCGGCCAACACCACGGCCAGGCCCGCCAGCGCCGCCCAGTGGGCGCGAACGCGCAAGAAGGCCAGCAGGCAGAGCAACACCACCGCCGGCGCCACGGCGACGAGTGTGGACGCGCCCAGGCTGTCATGCAGCGGCGTGTAATGCTGGGTCCAAGTCATCGAAAAAGGGGCACGACGCGGACCACGGCAAAGACCTCATTCCCCCTTCTTCTTCGGCCAAGGGGTCTGGGTCTCGCGCTTGAGCTCGCGGGTCATCAGTGCCGTCAGCGCATCGGCGGGTTTCTTGTGCTGGTAGAGGATCGCGTAGACCTCGCCGAGAATGGGGGCGGTGATGCCGCGTTCCTTGCACAAGCCGTAAAGGGCCTCGGTGGTGCGGTGACCCTCGACGACGGTCTTGCGGCCGGCCAACAGTTCCGCGACGGATTTGCCGGCGCCGATTTTTTCCCCGAACTCGCGGTTGCGGCTCCAGGCGCCGTGGCTGGTGGCCACGAGGTCGCCGAAGCCGCTGAGGCCGTAAAAGGTCTCCTGCTTGGCGCCGAGGGCCTGGCCGACCCGCACCATCTCGGTCAGCGCCCGGGTGAGCAGGGAGGCCTTGGAATTGTCGCCCAGCTTGAGGCCGTCGCAGAAGCCGGCGGCGATGGCGTAGATGTTCTTGAGGCTGGCGCCATATTCCGCACCGGCGAGGTCGTCGCTGGTGTAGATGCGGAGGGTGGAGCCGCTCATGGCGGCCTGGACCTTGGGCACGAATTCGTCGGCGCGTTGTGCGGCCAGCACCATCGCGGCGGGCAGGCCGCGGGCCACCTCGGCGGCGTTGGTCGGGCCGGTGAGCGTGCCGCAGTTCAAGCCGCGCAGGATCTGCGCCATCATCTCGCTCGGGCGGAGGTGCGTGCCGGTCTCGAGGCCCTTCACCAGGCTGAGGAAAAGCTGCAAGCGCGAGGTGTCATGCAGCACGGTGCGCATCTGTTCGCACCAGGTGCGCAGCGATTGCGACGGGCAGGCGATGAGCGCCACATCGGCCTCGACGAGGGCGGAGCGCAGGTCGTGGGTGACGATGAGCGTCTCCGGCAGCTGGATGCCGGGCAGGTAGTCGCGGTTTTCCCGGGCGCTGCGCAGGCTTTCGGCGTGCTCGGGCCGGCGGGTGACCAGGGTCGTGTGCTGGCCGCGGCGGGCCAGATGCACCGCCATGGCGGTGCCCCATGCGCCCGCACCGATGACTGCAAAGTTGAGGGGGCGCGGCTCGGGCATGGGGGAAACCGTCAGGTTTTGAGGAAGCCGGGAATCTTTTCGCCGGCGACCATAGCATCGAAATTTTCGCGGGCATTGACCAGCTCGAAGCGGCTGCCGGAGACGAGCACCTCGGCCGGCATCGGCCGGGTATTGTAACGGCTGGCCATCGTGTAGCCGTAGGCGCCGGCGCTCATAAAGGCGACCAACTCGCCCTCGCCCAGCGTCTGCAGCGTGCGGTCCTTGGCAAAGCAGTCGCCGGACTCGCAGATCGGGCCGACGAGATCGGCCTTGAGCGCGGGACGCGAGGTGTCGCGCAGGAGCGGGACGACCTCGTGATAGGCCTCATACATGGCAGGACGCACGAGATCGTTCATCGCGGCGTCGAGCACGAGAAAGTTGCGGCCCGAGCCGCGCTTGAGGTATTCCACGCGGGAGAGGAGCACGCCGGCGTTGCCCACGAGGAAGCGACCCGGTTCGAGCAGGACCTTCAGCCCGAGCGGCGCCAGCAGCGGCTGCAGTGCGGCGCCGTAGGCCTCGGGGGTCAGGGGACGTTCGCCCGCGGGCTTGGCGTCCCACCACGCGGCCTCGCCGCTCGCGAGGGCGTCCTGGTAAACGATGCCGATGCCGCCCCCGATGCTGAAATAGGTGATGCCGTAGAGCTTCTTCAACTGCTCGGCGAACGGTATGACCTTCTCGACCGCCTCGACGAAGGGGGCGGCGGAGGTGAGCTGGGAGCCGATGTGCATCTGCACCCCCTGGATCGAGAGGTGCGGATACTTGGCGGCGGCCTCGTAGGCGGCGGCGGCGTATTTGAGGGGAATGCCGAACTTGTTTTCGCTCTTGCCGGTGGTGATCTTGGCGTGGGTCTTGGCGTCCACGTCGGGGTTGATGCGGATGGCGATGGGCGCCCGGCGGCCCAGCTGGCCGGCAACGTGGTTGATGCGCGCGAGCTCGGGTTCGCTCTCAACGTGAAAGCCGAACACGCCGGTTTCGAGGGCGAACCGGATTTCCGCTTCCGTCTTGCCGACGCCGGCGAACACACTGCGGGAAGCGTTGCCACCCGCAGCCAGCACGCGGCGGAGTTCGCCGCCACTCACCAGATCGAAGGCCGCGCCGAGATTCGAAAACAGGCGCAGCACGGCGAGGTTGGAATTGGCCTTCATCGCGAAGCAGAGCTGCACATCGAGTCCGGCGAAACTCGCGGTCAGCCGGCGGTAATTGTCGGTGATCGTCTGCGCGCTGTAGACATAGGTCGGCGTGCCGTGCAGCTGGGCGACGGCGGCGAGATCGACCGACTCGCAATGGAGTTTCTGGCCGTGATAGCGAAAATGGTGCATCGGAAGAAAGGAGGCGGGGAGGTGTCGAGATAGTCAGAATCCCTCCGAAAGGAAGAGCTATTTTTACGGATTATGCCGGTCCTGGCAGCCGGCACAGCGGAAAGCGGGTTGCCACGCCGGCGCGGCGCGTTTTAGTGCGGACCGTGCATCCCAGTGCCGAACTTTACCCGTGGATCTCCGCCGGCGCGATCGCCTGGGGCTTGCTGGACTGTTTTTTCGGCTACCGGATTTTCAAGATCACCCTGACGGTGCTCGGCGGGGTTATCGGGGTGGTGTTCGGCCAGGCGGCCGGCGCCGCCCTCGGACTGGGCCACGCCGGGGAAATCGGCGGCATGCTGATCGGCGGACTGGCCGGGGCCGGCCTGGCGTTCCTCCTGTATATCGCCGCAGTCTTCCTGGCCGGTTTCCTGTTTGGCGCCACCCTCGGCATTTTGCTGCTGGCCAATTTCCACCAGATGGTCGCGTTGCTGAGCGGGTGTGTCATGGGACTCGTCGGCGGGTTTCTGGCGGTTAAATTACAGCGGGTGCTCCTCATTCTGTCGACGGCCCTGCTGGGATCATTCCGCGCCCTCGTGGCGCTGTCGTATTTCACCCAAAAGCTGGACTGGGTGTTTTATTACCAGCAGCCCCAGCAGATTCCCGCCCTGATCGACAGTCACGGGTGGATGCTCCCCGCCATCCTGGCGTTGGCGGCGGTCGGGATCATCGTTCAATTTGGACTCGGCGGCGGAGCCGAAAAAAAGAAAGCCAAGGGGAAGGACGAGTAAACTTGCCGCCTAGCCACCTGGTCGCAAGATGCGGCGCAATGAAAAAACTCCTTACCCCCCTGATTCTGCTGGCGGGCACCTTGCTGCTTCCGTGCGGATGCACCAATGTCGGCGCGATCGCCGTCACCGGGCTGCACATCGAAGTGACTGCGATCGAACTGGAGACCGACAGCTCAGTGGCGGTCGCCTGGCAGGTGGTTAACCCCAACGTGGCCTCCTACTTGGTGGCTTCCGTGAGCAACAAGATTTATCTCAACGGGACGCTGGTCGGAACCGTCTTCACCAACGATCCCTTGGGGCTCCCCCCGCAGAAAAATGTCACCAAAAACGGCAAGCTAACCCTGGCGGGGCCGGCCGCCGACCGCCTCCTGCGTGAAGCGGCCGGACATGGACCAGTCAATTACCGGGTGGATTCCCTGCTGGTCATCCAGATGTATGGTGACGACACCTCGAAGGGACAGCTCACCCATTCGGGATCGGTGACGGTCGTCAGCAAATAAAAAGGCGGCCCGGGTTGCCCGGGGCCGCCGTGAATCAGAGCCGCGTTCGCATTTCAAGCCGCCCACCGGCCGGCCGTTGCCTTGAGCCGGCTGCGGCGCAGGTTGACCGGGAAACGGATTGGCCGATTCAGGGTTAGAATCCGCCTCTGCCGGCCGTATTGCTCGATGGTCCAGGCAACGAGGCCAGTGGCGAAGAGGATGGCGGTGAAGTCGGCGGCGTCGAAATGACGACCGCTTGCGAAAGAAGCAAAACCCAGAAGGGTCGCGGTGAGAAGGGAGACGAGCGTGGTTTTCATGGGAAGAATTGGTTGTTGCCTGGAAAACACGTCGAAGCGCCAAAAGTTACAGAATCGTGCAACAGCCTGCCGGAAAACCGCCCGGTGCCTACCTGGTGACGATCAACACCGAGAGGTTTGCAATTCGCCGCCACCCTTGCTGAAAGACCGCCGCCTTGATCTTCATTGTAAGCGTCGTCTCGAGTGCCTCGTAGATACGGGAAATCCGATCTGATAGAGTGGCGGGATGGGAACTGCGGTCAGCACCGAGCTGGTGCATCATGGGGAGCGGCGAGACCGGCTGGGCCGGCGACACTACCCGGCGGAGCG
>JAYVZM010000087.1:0-6424 GCA_043783345.1 Verrucomicrobiota bacterium | reverse complement strand
ACTGACCTCGCACCTTGGCGCCCGCACGACCCTCAAGCACTCGGCGAAACGCGGTCGCATCATCATCGAGTATCAAGGCAATGACGACCTGGCGCGGGTGCTGGAGAAGCTGGGCCTTACGCTCTAGGCAGCCGGGTCTGTAAAAACCAGAACTTTGGTTGACAATCCGGGTCCGACTACGTTGCTTCTGCACCCTTTATGAGCCTGCTCATCGGTATCCTTACTTTCGTCATCATCGTCACTTCGCTGTTCCTGGTGCTGGTTGTCCTCATGCAACGCGCGAAGACCGACGGCGGCATGGGCGCGGCCATGGGCGGCGGCAGCATGGAGTCCACCTTCGGCGCCGAGACGAGCAATGTGCTCAGCGGCGCGACCATCAAGGCTTCCATCCTCTTCTTTGTCGTCAGCTTCACCCTCTATCTGGCCCATATCTACCAGGCCAAGCACCACGATGCCTCCGACAGCAAGCTGCCGACGGTCATCGCGCCGGCGATCACGCCGGCCCCGCAACCTGCAACTCCGGCGCCGGTTGAGCCCAAGAAGCCCTAACTTCCCCAGCCCGGTTTGCCGCCGGGCTTTGTTTTTTGTCCTGGCCGCCTTTTCGGCCGCGGGCCTGGCCGCGCAGAATGCCCGCTACCGCCCGCCGCCCACCTACACCTCCGGAGGCAAGGCCGACCAGAACGAAGGCGCGCAAATCCTCCGGGACTTCCGCGCGGCGGGCATCGCCGGCACCTACTGGCTGGCGTTCGAACTTCGCGTGATGCCCCGCCTGGGCGCCGAGCGCACCGTCTCCGGGCAGTTGTTGGGCACCCGCACCGACGCCGGGCCGGTCTCGCGACTGACGTTGCGGGGCGCCGGCGGGCTCGCCGCCGAGCAGCGCTGGCTCATCCAAAGCGGCCCGCAGGCGGCCGCGTGGGCCTGGGCGACCAACCGGACCGAAGCGCTCCCGGCCGCGGACTCCTTTCAATCGATCGCCGGCACCGATCTCACGCTCTTCGACCTGCAGATGCCTTATCTCTACTGGCCGGAATTCATTTACGAGGGAGTGGCCAAGATCCGCGGCCGGCCGGCTCACAGCTTCGTGCTCTATCCGCCGACGGAACTCGCCGCGGCGCGGCCGGAGCTGACGGGCGTGCGCGTGCTGCTCGACACCCAGTTCCAGGCTCTCGTGCAGGCCGAGCTGCTCGGCCCCAAGGGTGAAACCGCAAAATCCTTCACCGTGCTCGACCTGAAGAAAGTCGGGGAGCAGTGGATGCTCAAGTCCATCGATCTCCGCAACCACCGGACGCGCGACAAGACGCGCTTCACCGTCACGGCCGCCGCGTTGAATCTCGCCCTGCCGCCCGCGACCTTCACGCCCGGCGGGCTGGCCGCCGAAGCCCCGGCTGTGCCTGCGGCGATGATCGAGCGGTTTTGACCTCTGTTTGGAGGCGGGACTACCAGTCCCGCCTTGTTGCTCCATTCCTTCGCTGCGGCGAAGCTCACTCAGGCTATCTTTACTTCGTGCCGTTCGTGTGTTTCGTGGGCCCATCCGACCATGCCGAAAAAGTCCGCCCAGCCCTTTCCGCTCCTGATGGACGTCGAGTTCGTCGACCGGCTCAACGAACCCGTGCGCGATCGGAAGGCGAAGTCGGTCAGCGAAATCATCCGCACCGCGCTGGAGCGATACGACTTCGCCAACGTCGTCGTGATGCATCCGGTGCAGGTGCAGATTTCCGTCCGCCTGCCCGCGGAGATGCGCCGCACCCTCAAGAAAGTTGCCCGCCAGAAGCACACGCACGAGGGCCAGCTAGTGCGCGCCGCCGTCGAGGCCTACCTGCCGGAACTGGAAGCGGCTCCGCCGCCCGAGAGGAAAAAGCCGCGCCGCAAGCGCGCCCGTAATAAAAAATAAGAAGGCGGTAGGGGCCGTTGCCCTCAACGGCCTTCCGCCCGGGCGGTTGAGGGCAACCGCCCCTACCGGACAAACCCAACGCAGCCGGCTGCGCAGATATTGTTATGACAAACGGCCGGGCTCCGTCGCGAGCCGCGAGCTTGCTTTCACAAACGCCGCGACTTAATGCTGCCACCAAATGAGCACCCCGCATCCGCTGTCCGTCTGGGCCCAGAATGTCTCGCCGTCGCCGACTCTCGCCATCGACGCGAAAGCCAAGGCCATGATGGCGGCGGGTGAGGACGTCTGCAGCTTCGCCGCGGGCGAGCCGGACTTCGACACGCCCGGCTTCATCAAGGACGCCGCCATCGCCGCGCTGAAGGCGGGCAAGACCAAGTATGCGCCGACCCCGGGCATCGAGCCGCTGCGCGCCGCCGTGGCCGAGCGTTATGCCGCGGAATACGGCTACAAGATCGCGACTTCCCAGGTGGTCGTGTCGCCGGGCGGCAAATTCTCCTGCTACCTCGGCATCCTCGCCGTCTGCAACCCGGGCGACGAGGTCATCATCCCCGCGCCCTACTGGGTCAGCTACCCCGAGATGGTGAAGCTCGCGGGCGCCGTGCCGAAGTTCGTGCTCTGTGGTGACAAAACCGGCTTCAAGCTCACGGCGGCGCAGCTCGCGGCGGCCATCACGCCGAAGACGAAGATGCTGGTCCTCTGCAGCCCGTCGAATCCCACCGGCGCCGTCTACACCCGCGCCGAGCTCGCGGCTATCGCCGACCTCTGCGTGCAGCACAATCTCTACGTGCTTTCCGACGAGATGTATGAGCACCTCATCTACGACGGCAACCAGCCGGTGAATTTCGCCATGCTCGGCGCGGAGGTGGAGAAACGCACCCTCACGGTCGCGGGTTTCTCGAAGACCTTCGCGATGACCGGCTGGCGGCTCGGCACGCTCGTCGCCCCCGCCCCGATCGCCAAGGCCGTCGCCGAGCTGCAGAGCCAGATGACCTCCAACGCCACGACGTTCGCCCAATTTGGCGCGCTCGCGGCGCTGAAGGAGAAGGACAAGGCCGCGGCCGCCATCGCGGAGATGAAGACGGCCTTCGACCGCCGCCGGAAGCACCTGCACGCCGAGCTCAACAAGATCCCCGGCATCATCTGCCTGCTCGCGGGCGGCGCGTTCTACCTTTTCCCCAACATCTCCAGCTTCGGACTCAAGGACGTCGATTTCTGCGCCAAACTGCTCGAGCAGGAGAAAGTCGCGGCGGTTCCGGGCTCGGCCTTCGGCGCCGAGGGCTATCTGCGACTCAGCTACGCCACCAGCGACGAGACGATCGCCAAGGGGCTCGTCCGGCTGGCGCGGTTTTGCGCGGGGCTGAAGCAGAAAGCGGAGCTTTTGTAGGCGGGACTGATAGTCCCGCCGCCACTCGCTCTACCGCCGCACCTCGCTCATCAATTCGATGATGTTGCCCTCGGGGTCGCGAACCGCCGCCATCCACAGGTCGTGATCCGGCATCTTCGCGATCAGCCGCGGTTCGCTCTCCTTTCGCGCCCCGCGCGCGACGATCGCGGCGTGGGTCGCCGTGAGGTCGTCCACCTTGAAATAGAGGATGGAATTCTTTCCGACCTCGCCTGCGCCTTGCGGCGTCGTGAGCATGAGCCGCACGGTTCCGGCGGCCAGGAACGCCATGGTCGGCCCGGCGGGAAACAGGAACTTCAGACCGAGCACGTCGCGGTAAAACGCCGTCGCCTGCGCCACGTCGCCGACGATGATGGCGATCTGTCCGATTTCAGAGAGGCCGGGCGGGGTTGAGGAGCTCATGCGCGCAGTTTGCCTGCGGCGTGCGGGCAGGCAAATCAGTTTTGAAACCGGTCTGGCCGGCCGGTTAGGAGTCCTCGCCCGCGCCGCCTCGCGTCACGCGACCCGTCTCTCTGCTCGTGACGAAGGGGAATATCCACTCCACCGAAGCCCAGGCGCGGTTGGATTCCTGGGGTTTTTTCGACTGCGGCGATCAACTGGTCGTGCTGGATTTGACCTTGCTGTAGGCTTCCTGCGTTCTCACCCAAGCCTGTCCGACCTTGTCCTTCTGCTGGTCCCACGTCTGGGGCGTGGCTTTGCTCAGGTCCTCCCCGGTGGATTTCAAGTAGGCGCGCGCGTTGACCATCTCCTTCATCGCGAAATCCCAGTCCTTGGTGTCGTCGGTGCTCTTCATGGCGGCGCGTCTCGCGGCCAATTCACTGATCTGGGCATCCACTTTGGTTTCCAGCTGCTTGAAGCCGGCGAAAAACTGTTCACGCGTATCGTAGGTAAAACCCTTGATGTCGTCCCATTTGGCGGGAGGGACCGCGGTCGTGGCGGTATTCGGCGCGGGCTGGGGGGAAGGCTCGGCCGCAGGCGCGGTCGCCGCGACTTCCTTGGCGGGGGGCGGAGCGGAGTCAGCCGCCTTCTCCTTTTCGGCGCAGCCGGCGGAAGGGAAGACGGCCAGACTGAAAATGACCGCGGCAAGGGGGACGTGACGATTGGTTTTCATGGAATGATAAGTCAGCCTTCGACCGCAAAACCGACTTTGATGGTCACCTGCCAGTGCTGCACCTTGCCCTTGTCGATGTTGCCGCGCGTCTCGATCACTTGGAACCAGCTCAGTTTCTTGATGGTCTTGTGGGCGCGGCGGATGGCCCGGGCTACGGCGTCCTCGACGGAAACGGTGGAAGTGCCGGTGAGTTCGATGAGTTTGTAGACGGGATCTTTCATGGTCGGTGCCGGCGGATGGGCGGGGGGTTGTTGGCGGATGTTCCCTTAAGCTACGCGATGGACCGGCGCCGCGCTATGGGTGCTTACCCTACCGGCAGGATCCCGGGTGGCGGAACGCTACCGTGAACACCCCATGGTGGCTGGAACGCGGATGAATTATTCTTCGGCGATGAATTCCTCCCTCAAGCATTTCGCGCTTCTCCTGCTTACCGCGGCTTTTTTTGCCCTCGTCTCCACTGGCTGCCAGACCTCCAAAGGCTTCGGCAAGGACGTGGAAAAGCTCGGCGACAAGATCCAGGAAAAATCAAAGTAATCAACCGCGGGGCAAGCTCCGCGGCATTTCCAGATTGAGGCGGGGCTGGTAGTCCCGCCTTCACGCAAGTTCGCGCCGGTTTCAACCGCGTCGACTCTGCGCGACCGCCAGTTGCCTCCCGCGTGCGTCACCCAGGTAGGCTGACCCGGTCGGGATTGCCTCCCGGATCTTGCTGAGCGGCGCGCTCTGCGCTGGGCTTTCTCCTGGCGGCGGGCCCCGCTGAGGCCGCTGACCGCACCGACGAACTGGTCGCCGCGGCCAATGTCGATGACGTCAAGGCCATCGCCGACATCGTCAACGCCGGCACGAGCGTGAACGGCTTGGACTCGCAGACCGCCCAGACGGCCCTCATGGCCGCGGCCATGAGCGGCCACGTTGACGCGGTGAAGCTGCCGCTCGCGAGCGGGGCCGACGCGAACATCAAGGACGCCCAGGGCAAGACGGCGCTGGGCCTGGTGCGGGACCGCGCGAAGGCGTTTGCCAAGCTGCCGAACTTCGCCGACCTGGTCAAACGCCAGCGCGAGGTCATCGGGATTCTGGAACCACGGACGGAGGGGGTGCCGCTTCCCAGGCGGACGAGGTCGTTCCCGCGGCGAAACCGGCCGATCCCGACATGCTCGCGCATTTCAAGCTGGAGAGCGCGCGCGCCGCGCTTTCCGCGGGGCTGTTCACCGAGGCGATGAAAAGCCTCACCGAGGTTTTTGCGCTGAAGGGCGTCTCGGAACGCAACCGGACCAAGTCGATCGCCATCACGGCGGACCTCAGCATGCGGCGGCAGGATTGGAAACTGGCCAAGCTAGCCGCCGAACGGGTGATCAATTCCTCCGGCGCGGACGATGAGGACCGCGATTCCTGCAAGGATGCCCTGAAGACGTTGCACCAATACCATCCCGGGCTGTTCCAGTAGCGTCATGCGCCGCTGACGTGCGTTGTCGAAATCCGCGCGTGGTGATTGACGGGGCACCCGTTCGATACCGACTGCCTGACGATGCGGACGACCGTCTACGCCCAGCCGGGCAAACGCGATGAGGCGCGCCATGACCTGGCCATCGCGCCCGAAAGGATCCGGAATTCAAGGGCCTGCCACCCGGCCTGAAATCGCCGTGTGGCGGCTTGTCGGCGGCGAGAACCGGAATGCCTGCCGCCCGCTCGGACCGGAGGATTATTTTCTCGTCGGTGGCTTTTGCAGCCGGGCGATTTCCTGTTGAGCCTTTTCCAGCTTGGTCTGCAAATCGGCGGCCTGGGCCTTGGCTTCGGTCAACTGGGCCTGGAACTGGGCCGCGTCGGCCTTGGTTTTATTCAGCTGCGTCTGCATCACGGCGGTCTGGGCCTGGGCTTTCTCCACTTCCCCCTGGTGCTTGATGGAGGCGACCTTGGCTTCCTCCATCTGCGATTCGAAACTGGCGGACTTCAGCTTGAGCTCGTCCAACTGGGTTTGGAGCTGGGCGGCGCTCGCCTTGGCCTCGGCCAATTGCTTCTGGCGCGT
>JAYVZM010000086.1:0-6433 GCA_043783345.1 Verrucomicrobiota bacterium | reverse complement strand
CCAATTGGGCGACAACATTTGCCGGCGGCATTCGCGCCAGACCAGCGTCAGGCCGATCGTGACTCCCGCCACCGCGTAACGATGTGATTCGCGTTTGGGCGGCACCGGCATCCGGCAGCCGAGGGTGTGCGCAACCCGGGTCAGAATCGGGGCAAAGTTCACGAACCCCTTGCCTTGCAGCTCCGTCTTGAAGGCCGAACTGATGATTGTATGCGTTTCCGCCAGGAATTGCTGCCGCTCTTTGTCTGCCACTGGCTGGCGGCCCAGCGACTTTTCGAAAATCGTGGTCATCGCCGAGGTTCCAACCTCGAGCAGGAGATCGACCCAGACCCCCTCGCTTTCCAGAATCAACCCGGCCCAGGCCGTGTATTCCGCCGGTTGATAGGTTTCCCCGGAAACCAGCGGCGCCACCTGCACTTCACCAAGGCGCAGGTCGGCCAAAACCCGCTGCATGATGGCGTCGGATTCATCCGCGCTCAACTGATGCGTCGTGTCCGACCCGGCTCCCGCCAGCCCGGCTCCGCGGTGCTCCCCGGGCTGCGCCGCAATTTCGCCCAGCAGGTTGTAACGGCGAACCATGGTCTCCAGCTGCTCGATTTGCTGATGCAGCTCCTGCTGATACTGCAACGTCCGGACCGCGACGCGCAGGCGGGCCAGAAGCTCGGCGTTGTGGAAGGGCTTCGACAGATAATCGTCCGCTCCCGCGTCAAGGGCGGCGGCGATGTCGCCCTTGTCCGATTTCGAACTGAGCATGATCACATACGGCCGGATCTTGGTCTTGGCCGATCGCAGCGCAGCGCACACCTGCAGACCACTCATGCCGGGCATCATCCAATCCAGGATGGCGATGTAAGGCTCCGTCAGCGCCTCCGCGTATTTCAGCGCCTCGGGGCCGTCCTCAGCCGACATCACTTGAAATCCCCCCTTGTGGAGGATGACGTCCAACAGCTTTCGGCTCGGCGGGTCATCGTCCGCGACCAACACTGTCATGATTTTGGAAGACATTACTTTACGGTGACTGCGCTTGGCTTTGGGACATCGCACAATCCGGGGAGGTGGGGCACGGCATTCCAGAGTTGAACTAATTTACGCTGAGAACCACAAGACCGTTTTAACCCGGTCGACCCGATTCAGGGGACACCGGCGCCGCTTCAGCCTTGGGAGTGACAACGGCAACAACCGCTCCCCGGTCGCCGAATCGGCGGCCTGCCCGGGTGATTGATCCCCCCGGCGCAAAATAATCCGAGGGGGTTTGCCTCCCCGGGCGTATTACGGGTCGTGAGCAACCGTGATCCCCTGTCCGATCTGCTGAAATCCTGGCGACATGAGCCGCCGGCTTCGCCACGGTTCAACGCGGGCGTGTGGGCCCGCCTCGCCTCCGTCCGCGAGCAAACCAACCCGGCTTATTTCTACCGCTGGGCCCTGCCGCTGGCGGCCAGTGTCGCGCTGGCCCTCGGAGTCGGCTCCGCCGTGCAGGTCGTCCGGCATCAGCACGTCGACCAGATGGCCGCCGCCTATGCGCGGTCGGTTGACCCGCTCCAGATGACGAGGCCCGCCTCGCGCCCATGAAACGCTACCTGATGCTGATCGCGCTGGTCGCGATTGTGGCCGCGGGCTCATTCGCCCTCACGCGCAGCCTGATGCCGCGCGCCGGGGAGGAGGACCAGATGGCGTGGCTGGTCCGCGAATTCAAGCTGACCCCCACCCAAGCCGCCGCCGTGGCAAAGCTGCAGGCCGACTATCAACCGGTCTGCGCCGGCCATTGCCAGCTGATCATGGCCGCGAGCGAGCGCCTCGCCGGCGCCCCCAACGATCCCGCGGTGCAGGCGGAGGTCGCCCAACTCGTGCAGAAATGCCGCGATGCCACCCAGCACCACTTGCGGGATGTCGCCGCCCGGATGGCGCCCGAACAAGGACGGCGATTTCTCGCGCTTGTCGAACCCAACCTTTCGCGTCATGCTCACCAAGGCCCCTTCGGCCTGAAATGACGCCCGCCACGCAGGAAATCGATTCAGCCGACATGCTCGCCCTCCAGCGCGGCGAGGAGCTGGCGTTGAACCGGCTGATGGACCGATGGCAGACGCCGTTGCGGAGCTTCCTTTATCGCTGGACGCAAAACGAACACGATGCGCTCGATCTGGCGCAGGAGACGTTCGTGCGCGTCTACCAGCACCGGGGCCGGTTCCGTTCGGACGCCAGATTTTCGACGTGGATGTTTCAGATCGCCCTGAACCTGGCCCGGGATCACGCCCGGCGGAGGCAACGCCGTCCGACCGACTCGCTCGAAACGGCGCCCGAGCAGGCCAGCGGGGACACGCCCGGTTCGCGGGCCGTCGAGGCCGAACGGGCGACCGTGGTGCGGGCCGCCATCGCGGAGCTGCCGGTGGATTTGCGCGAAGCCGTGCTGTTGTCCGAATATGAGGACAAATCCCACGCGGAGATCGCCGAGATCGTCGGCGCCACGCCCAAGGCGGTTGAAACCCGTCTCTACCGGGCTCGGGAGCACCTGCGCCGGAGCCTGGCCCGTTTTCTCCGGGACGGCTGATCCGCTCAGAACGGCGGGGTCGTCGTGACCGGTTTGACTTCGTCCTCGAAAATCGTCTGCAACCGGTGGCCGGAAACCCGGATCCGGAGATTCCGGCGGAGCACCCCGCGGTTGTTGGGGTGATAATGGAATTCCGCTACCTCATCGTGAAACTGCCGCCGGCTGCGCAACTCCCCCACCCCGCGGACAAATTCAAAATCGGCCGAGAAAAAGTCGCGATTGAACCGCAGCAGCCAGTAAAACGGCCGGGCCTGCCAGTGCAGGCAGCGCCAGACGAGGGTGCGCTCGAATGTTTCCGGCGCGATTCCGTGACGCTCACAATAAAGTTCGCGAAAAGTTTTCAAGTGGCCCGTAAGAACAAACAGGGAAACTGCGCCGCCCGCCCTCGCATCGGCAATGCAGGAAATGCCCTAGGCCCGGCTGGGGCATAGTGGCAAAGCCTCCTCCCTCCGCCGTCAGCGTTTTGATATGGACGGTCCACGTCCTGAAAACTACCCTTTCCAACCACCATGGAAGCAAATGGACTCACGGCGCCTCTGGCGCACTGCGGATATTCCCGCCCCGAAGATCCAGATCCGGTGGTGAAGCTGGAAATGTCCGTCTGATCGCCTGCCTCCCCTTCCGGAATCATGGACCATCCGCCGCATGAAACGACCGCCGGGGGTCCGCAGGTCACAAAACGGCTGCTGGCCATCCTGCTGGTCGCCGCCGTGTATTTCGGCGCGGCGCAGCTCGGATTGTTGCTGGCCAGCGTGCATGGCAGCGTGTCACCGGTTTGGCCGGCCACGGGCGTGGCGATCGGCGCCCTGCTGCTGGGCGGCTTCCGGCTGTGGCCCGGCGTCGCGTTGGGCGCCTTCGCCGCGAACGCCCTGACCCCGGTATCCCTGCTGGTGGCGGCGGGCATTGGCACGGGCAATACGCTGGAGGCCGTCGCCGGAGCTTGGCTCGTGGGACGGTGCGTCGCGGAATTCCGGCGGCGCGAGCTGGATTATCTGGCCGAGCCGGCCGGTTTCACGCTGGCCGCCGTCTTCGCCCCCGTGATCAGCGCCAGTTGCGGGGTGCTGACCCTGCTGGCGGGAGGCGCGATTCCGTGGGCGCTCGCCGGCACGCTCTGGCTGACCTGGTGGGTGGGCGACGCCCTCGGCGCATTCATGGTGACACCGCTGCTCCTGGCCCTCCGCGATGCCTGGCCTGCGCTGAGGCAGGGCACGGCGCGGCAAGTCATGCGGGCGGTGGTGGTCCTGCTGGCGACGGCGGCGGTTTGCTGGCTGGTGTTCTTCCGGGCTTCGGGCGGCAGCTGGCTGTTCCTCCTTTTTCCGGTGCTGTTGCTGGCCTTTGCCTGGCTCGATTCGGCCGGCGTGAAGCTGGCGGCCTTTCTGATCGCGGCGCTGGGCATCGGCGGCACATTCCACGGCACTGGATCCTTCACCGGCGGCTCGCTCAAGGAGGATCTGCTGCATCTGCAATTGTTCCTGACCTCGGTGGGCGCCACCGCGCTGCTGCTGCCGGTGTTCCGCGCGACGGGCCGGCTGCTGCTCTCGAGCATCCTGCTGGTCGCGGCCTGGGCCCTGAGCGGCTGGCTGTTTGCGGCGCTGCAACAGGACCGGCTGAAGACCGACGCCGCGCACTTCGACACGCTGGTGGCCGCGACCACCAATCGGATCCGCCAGCGCCTGTCGATTTATGAGGACTCCCTGCGCGGCGGCGGCGGCCTGTTCCTGGCGGGCAAGGGGGCGGGCCGCGCCGAGTGGCATGCCTATGTGGACGCGCTGAATCTGCCGGCCAGATATCCCGGTCTGACCGCCGCCGGCATCGTTTTAACCACAGGTTTCGAGGGATCGCAGCAGCTGGTTCTCGCCTACCTCGATCCGCCGGCGGCCGACGGCGCCGCGCCGGGCCTCGACCTCACGTCGGAACCCAATCGTCGCGTGGCCATCGAGGAGGCGCGGGATCGGGGGGAGCCGCGCCTCGCCCTGGAGCCGCCGGCCGCCGGGCGGCGGGCGGGATTTCAACTGTTCATCCCGATTTACCGGCCCGATCTGCCGCTGGAAAACATGACCCAACGCCGTGCCGCCCTCGCGGGTTGGGTAGATGCGGTTTTCGTCACGGAAGATTTTCTCCGCGCCGTGGTGGGTTCAAACACCGGTGAGGTCGGGCTGCGTTTCCATGCAGGCTCGTCGACCGACCGGGCGCAGCTGCTCTATGCGTCGCCCGGCAGCCGCCCCGGCGAAATGGCCGACGAGCGCATCACCCGGCTGGAGCTCGGTGGCAGGGTGTTCACCGCCGGTTGGGTCCGCGGCCCGGCGTTTGTGGGTTCCGGTCCCTCCACCGCGGTTTGGGCGGCGACGAGTTCGGCGCTGGTCTCGCTGCTGATGGTAGGATTGGTGGTGAGCCTGCACACGGTCAGCCGCCGGGCGCGGCTCGTTGCCGCCGAACGCAACCACGCGCTGGTGGCCAGTGAGGAACGTTTCCGCCTGCTGGTGGAAAACGTCCAGGACTACGGCATTTTTATCCTCGATGCCCGCGGGCGTGTCACCACCTGGAACTCCGGGGCCGAACACCACCATGGCTACACCGCCGCCGAGATCATGGGCCGGCCTTTTTCGGTGTTTTATCCCTCATCCGATCTGGTGGCCGGCAAGCCCACGCGCGAGCTGGCCGCGGCGGCGGCCAAGGGACGCACGGAGGATGAGGGCTGGCGGCTGCGCAAGGACGGCACCGGCTTTTGGGCCAACGTGGTCCTCACCGCGCTGCGCCAGCCCGACGGCAAGCCATCGGGTTTCGTGCAGATCGTCCGTGACATCAGCGAGCGCAAGCGGCTGGAGGAAAATCTCGCCCAGGCCCGCGACCAGGCGCTGGAGGCGTCGCGTCTCAAGTCCGAATTTCTGGCGACCATGAGCCATGAAATCCGCACCCCGATGAACGGCATCATCGGCATGTCGGGCCTGTTGATGGACACCGAAGCGACCCCCGAGCAGCGCCGGATGATCCGGGTCATCCAGACCAGCGCCGAGAGCCTGCTGGCGGTCATCAACGACATCCTGGATTTCTCCAAGATCGAATCGGGCCGGCTGCGCCTCGACCCCGCGGATTTCGACCTGCAGCACATGGTGGAGGAGACGCTCGCTTTGCTCGCACCGAGCGCGCACGAAAAGGGCCTCGAACTCGTTTGCGACTGCGATTCCAGCCTCGCGATCGCCTTGCACGGCGATGCCGTCCGGATCCAGCAGGTGCTGTCCAACCTGGTCAACAACGCGATCAAGTTCACCGACCAGGGCGAGGTCATGGTCGTCGTGAACATCGTGAGCGAACAGCCGGCCGGCATAACTTTCCGCGTGACGGTGCGTGACACCGGGGTCGGCATCGCCCCGGAGGCGCGCGAGGGGTTGTTCGAGCCTTTTACCCAGGCCGACGGCAAGGCCACCCGGCGTTACGGCGGCACGGGCCTCGGACTCGCGATCTGTCACCGCCTCGTCGATCTGATGGGCGGACGCCTCGGCTATGATAGCACCCCCGGGCGCGGCACCACCTTCTGGTTCGAACTCGACCTGCCCGCCGGTGCTTTCCGGCAGCCGCGCGAAGCGCTGGCGGCGCTTCCGCCGGACCTGCGCGTGCTCGTGGTGGACGACAACGCGACCAACCGCTGTATTCTGCTCGCCCAGCTGGCGCACTTCGGCATCCAGGCCAAGGCGGCGGCCGACGGCACCGCCGCCCTCTCCTGGCTGTGGGCCCAGGCCGCCGTGCACGAGCCCTGCCAGCTGGTGCTGCTGGACTGGCATATGCCGAACATGAGCGGAGTGCAACTGGCCGCCGAAATCCGCGCCGATCCCGCGCTCCGGCAAACCCCGCTCGTGATGCTTTCCTCGGCGGGCCCCCTCGACGATCCGG
>JAYVZM010000085.1:0-2434 GCA_043783345.1 Verrucomicrobiota bacterium | reverse complement strand
GCGCGCGGATCGCGGGGATCGACCCGGCCCGCATCCGGGCCGAGATGGCCGCCGGCCGCGTCGTCATCGTGGCGGGCTTCCAGGGCATCAACGAGGAGGGCAATGTCACCACCTTCGGCCGCGGCGCCTCCGACCTCACGGCCATTGCGTTAGCCGCCGCGCTCAAGGCGGACAAGTGCGAGATCTACACGGACGTCGACGGCGTCTACACGGCCGATCCGCGCATTGTGAGGACGGCCCAGAAGATCGAGGAGATCAGCTACGACGAGATGCTCGAGCTCGCCAGCCTCGGCTCGAAGGTTATGCAGTCGCGCTCCGTCGAATTCGCCAAGAAATACGGCGTCGTCTTTGAAGTCCGCAGCAGCTTTAACCAAAACCCAGGAACCATCGTGAAAGAAGAAGTCGCCTACATGGAAAAAGTCGTCGTGCGCGGCGTCGCCCTCGACAAGGACCAGGCCAAGGTTGTCATCAGCAACCTGCCCGACAAACCCGCCTCGGCCGCGACCATCTTCACGGCGCTCGCCGACGCCAGCATCAACGTGGACATGATCGTGCAGAACGTGGCCCACACGGGCGGCGTCGACCTGACGTTCACCGTGCAGCGCGACGACGCGACGAGCGCGGTCAAGGTGCTGCCTGCGGTCCTGAAGAAGCTCGGCGGCGGCGAGGTCAAGGCGTTCGACAACATCGCCAAGCTGTCCGTCGTAGGCGTCGGCATGCGCACGCACGCCGGCGTGGCGGCCACGCTGTTCACGGCGCTGGGCGAGGCCGGCATCAACATCCAGCTCATCGGCACCTCGGAGATCAAGATCACCGTGGCGGTCGACCGGGCCAAGGCGGACGAGGCCATGCGCGCCGCGCACTCGGTGTTCGGGTTGGACAAGAAGGCGTGAGTCGAATGGATTTGTCGGAGCGGGCTTGCACGCGATGAGTTATTGTTATCGCCTGCCAGCCGGCTCCTCCACCAGACATGAAATTCGTCAGCACCCGCGGGCAGAGCAGGCCCCACAGCTTCACGGAAGCGGTGGCGGTGGGGCTGGCGCCGGATGGCGGGCTGTTCCTGCCGGAGCAGCTGCCCGACCTTTCGCCGCGGCTCAGGAGCTGGCAAAATCTCAGCTATGCGCAGCTGTGCGCGGAGTTCCTGGAGATTTTCGCCACGGACATCCCGGAACCGGTGCTGGAGACGCTCGTGCACGATTCCTACACGCATTTCACGCATCCGGAAATCGCGCCGCTGCAGCAGCTCGACGAGAAGACCTATGTGCTGGAGCTCTTTCACGGGCCCACGCTGGCGTTCAAGGATTTTGCCCTGCAACTGCTCGGCAATCTCTACGAGAACCAATACCGGCTCACCGGCCGGAGCCTGAACGTGCTCGGCGCCACGTCGGGCGACACCGGTGCGGCCGCCATCAACGGCCTGCTCGGCAAGCCCAAGACCGCGGTTTTCATCCTCTATCCCGACGGGCGGGTCTCGCCGCTGCAGGAAAGGCAGATGGCCTGCACGGGCGCGGGCAACGTCTTCGCCCTCGCGGTGGACGGCAGTTTCGACGACGCCCAGCGGGTGGTGAAGGAGATTTTCGGCGATCAGGAATTCAAGCAGCGGCACCATCTCTCGGCGGTGAACTCGATCAATCTGGCGCGGGTGCTGGCCCAGTGCGTGTATTATCTCTATGCGTGGCTGAAGCTGCCCAAGCCGCACCAGCACAATCTGGAGTTCGTCGTGCCGACGGGCAACTTTGGCAATGTCTTCGCCGGCTGGCTGCTGGCGGAAATGGGCGTGCCCCTCGGCGGTTTCAAGGTGGCGACCAACCAGAACGACATCCTGCACCGGCTCTTCACCACCGGCGAATACCGGACCGGGGCGGTGCACGCCAGTCTCGCGCCCTCGATGGACATCCAGATGGCGTCCAACTTCGAGCGGTTCCTCTATTACGAGCTCGGCGGCGATCCGGAGCAGGTGCGGCAGGTCATGGGCCAGCTCAAGGCCACCGGGGCCTACCGCTTCGAAAATTTCGACAAGTCCACCTTCAGCTCCTCCAGTGCCACGGATGAGGAGATCATCGGACTCATCCGCAGCGTGCACGAGCGTTTCAATTACATCGTCGATCCCCACACGGCCTGCGCTTTCAAGGACCTGAATCCCGAGCGGATCAGCGTGGTGCTGTCCACGGCGCATCCGGCCAAATTTCCCGACGCGATCCGCGCGGCCATCAACCAGGAGCCCACGCATCCGGCGCTCGAGGCACTGAAGGACCGCCCGGTGGTGAAATACCGGCTGCCGGCCGACATCGCGGCGATCAAGGCGTTTATCGAGCAGAGGGCGGTGTAGCAGGTGGTTAGTGGGGTCTGTCCGAGGGTGCGACGCTCGCGGAAGTAGGGCTGGTCTCTGACCTGCCGTCTGCGCCATGAAGGCAGGTCAAAGACCTGCCCTACC
>JAYVZM010000084.1:0-15213 GCA_043783345.1 Verrucomicrobiota bacterium | reverse complement strand
GGCATCCCGCGGGACTGATAGTCCCGCCTCCAATCCAGCACACCGGGCCCTCGCCGCGCCGAAGCGCTCCGGCGAAGGCGGGTTCACGCTCATCGAGGTATTGGTGGCGTTGGTGATCTTTGCCTTTTCCGGCATCATGCTCGCCTCGGCCTACGTCAACGTGCTGTCCGCCCACCAGGCGGCCCTGCACCGCGACGTGCTCGCGCCCGACCGCCGGCTGGTGCGCGAAGCCCTGTTCGCCGAACCCGTGCTGGAAAAAGTGGAAGCCTGGAATGATCTCACGCTGCCCGGCGGCCGCCCGGCCCGCTGGCGCGCTACCGTGATCCCCACCCCGATCGCCGATCTTTTCGACGTCGCGCTTGAGATCGAGCTGCCGCCGGTGGACGGCAAAAAGCAACCCGCCATCACCGAGACCTGCCGGCTGCTGCGGCCGACCTGGTCCCAGCCCGCCGAGCGCGAAAAGCTGCGCGTCACCGCGCGCAGCAAACTCGCCCTGCGCACGTTCCAATGAAGACATTCGGGGCCAGCGCCGGAGCACAGCTGAAGTGGAGGCGGGACTACCAGTCCCGCGAGGCAGGCGCCCCGTGGCAGGCAACCCGCGGGACTGGCAGTCCCGCTTTCACTCGGGCCGCCTTCACCCTCGTCGAGGTGCTGCTGGCGCTCGTCCTGCTGGCTGCGCTGCTCACGGCCATCAACCAATTTGTCTTCTCCATCACGGAGGCGTGGACGAAACACCACGACGAATTCACCTTCGTCCAGCACACCCGCGCGGTCACGCGCCACCTCGACGAGCTGCTGCAGACGTCCGCCAACCGCGCCCGGGCCAGCACGCCCAACGCCGGCGCACCCAGCATCGCGGAGATGACGCTGCCGGAGGGCGGCACCGCCGACCTGCTGACCTTCGACCTGCCGGTCGGGGACCGCCTGTTCGTCTGGCCGGGCATGCCGCTGCCGGAAGTGCAGTGCGCGCTGGCCTGGCGCAAGGAGGACGGCCTGGTGCTCTACTGGAAGTCCCGCCTCGAAATCGATTTCGCGACGGTCAAGCCGCGCATGGCGGTGCTCTCGTCCTTTGTCACGTCGATGACCTACGATTATTACGACAAGGCCAAGGACTCCTGGTCCAACGAGGCCGAGCCGCAGAAGGATGCCACCGGCGCCCTGCAGGTGCCCCGCCAGCTCCGGCTCCATTTTCACCGGAAGGACCGGGACTACGAGGAGGTCATCGTGCTGCCCGAAATCAAGGAGGGGCTGCCGGCCTATTGATCATGAAAGATCCCGGGCATCAGTCTTCGATCATCCGGAGGCGGGACGACCAGTCCCGCGAGGCATACGCATCGAGACAGGCAACCCGCGGGACTGGTCGTCCCGCCTCCATGGGCGCAAGCCGCCGCGGCTCGGTCGTGATCGTGGTGCTGGTCACCCTGCTGTTCGCCTCCTTCCTCCTCACGCGCCTGATCGAGGCCAGCAGCACCGACCTGCTCATCGCCATGCGCGTGGCGGATCGCGATCATCTGCGGGCCGACGCCTACGCCGCGCTCGAAACCACGCTGGCCGCCCTGATGGATTTCCGCGCGGTGGACGGCGGACTCTATGCGCCCACGCAGGGCTGGGACGATCCGCTCGGTTACGCCGGCTACGTGCCGCGCGAGGGCGTGACCCTGGAAGTCGCCTTCGAGGACGAAAGCGCCAAGCTCTCGCTGCCGCGCATCAACCTCGACACCATGAACACCCTGCTGGTCCAGCTCGGCCTCTCCGCCAACGACGCGACCCGCGTCGCCGACGCGCTCTTCGTCTGGATGCGCAACGGGCATGTCGCGGCGGAGACGGCGACCAGCGCCACGGCCTATGAACAGGGGGATCCGCCCGCGCATCCGCCCTACCGCTCGCTGCGCTCCTTCGACGAGCTGGCGGGCATCGCCGTCGCCCGCGATTTTTTCTACGAGAAGGACGGACGTCAGAAGCCGCTCTGGAATGACTTCGCGCGCGCCGTCTCGCTCTACCAGTTCAACACCACCAACCTCAACTCCGCGTCGCCGACGGTGCTGGAGGCGTCCGGCTGGGATGCGACGCAGAGCAGCACGTTGCAGAAATACCTGGCCACGCCCGTGGGCACGACCAAGGCCCGGCCGTATGTCCGCTCGCTGCAGGAGGCCCGCCGCCAGGTCGGCAATGTCGCGGCCCGCAACCTCGGCGCGCAGATCCAGTGCCTGCGCATCATCGTCACGGCGCATCAGGGCGCCGCGCTGATGCGGCTTTCCGCCCTCGTCACGTGGTCGGGCCAGGCGGCTCTGCCGTCCCCGCTGGCAGCCAACCCGCAAACCGCCCCGGGAGCAGCCGGGGCGCTTCCGGCGGCGACGACCGCGTCCCAGGCCCAGACTGAGGCGGCCGCTGCGAATTCGTTAAGGTATCCCTTTACGGTCTTGGAACTTTCTGAGACGACTCTTCCCGACCCCCCGCCCTCCGCCTGATGCGCTTCCTGCCCAAGTTCAACCTCCACACGCCCCTCGGGGTTTGCTTCGTCCCCACGGACCGTTTTTTCCTGCGGCTCGTGCCGCTGGCCCCGGATTTGCCGGCGGCCGGCCAGGTGGAGCTCGCGCTGGAGGAACTGGCGCCGTTTCCCGCCGCCCAGCTTTACTGGGGCTGCTGCCTGGCGCCCGATCGCACGCAGGCGCTCATCTACGCCGCGCATCGCCGGCGCTTCACGCCGGAGGAGGTGCAGGCCTGGGCGAACGCCGATCTGGTCGCGCCGGACCTGATCGCCCTGCTCGGCGCCGCACCCGCCGGGCCGGTGATTCTGATTCACGCCGCCGACAACCGCCTGAGCGGCGCCGCCTGGCCCGGCAACTCGGCGTGGCCGGCCGCCGTGCACACGCGGGCATTTCCGGAGAAACCCACCGAGGACATCCGCCGGCAGTTCGCGGTCGAACTGGAGAACAAGGCCGGTCTCACCGGCGCGCCGGTGCGCTTCATCACCGACACTCCCCGCGCGCGACGCGAGGGCGACCGGCTGGTCTTTGAACTGCTGGATGTCGCCGGCGCCGTGCTGGCGGTCACCACGGTGGCGCGCGCCGACCAGGATGCGCTGGATATCCGCGATCCGGCCTTCCTGGAAAAACGCCGGCGGGATGTGCGCCGCGGCGAACTCATCTGGAAGGTGCTGCGCACCTGCGGACAGGCGGCGGTCCTCGCGCTGGTGTTCGAGGCCGGCGCGCTGACCTTCGGCATCCTCAGCCGGGTGGCGCGCGCGCGCATCGCGGCGCAGGCGCCCTATGTGCAAAAACTGGAAACGGCCCACGGCATCACCAGCCGGGTCGACGAACTCGCGCACCGGCGGCTGCGGTTTTTCGAGATGCTCGCGAGCATCAACGAGCAGCGTCCGCCCTCCATCCTGTTCACGCGCACCGGCACCAGCGGCTACCACGGGCTGGAAATCGAGGCGCAGACCGGCAGCGCGGGCGATGTCGGCACCTACGAGGCGGCGCTGCGCAAGCTCGCCTCGCTCGAGAAGGTGGAGATTCGCGACCTGCGCGCCCGCGACGGCGTGACCACGTTTGTCCTGTCGGTCGTCTTCAAGACCGAGACCGCCGCCGGAGGCGCCCCATGAAGAACTGGTTTCAATCCCGCCACCGCCGCGAGCAGATCCTGGTCACCGGCTTCGCCCTGCTCGGGGCGCTGGTCTGGCTGCTCAGCGCCTCGGGCCGGCTGGGCGGCCGCTGGCGCGACTGGCGCTCCGCGCGCATCGAACTCTCCGCGCAGCAGGAATGGCTGGACCGGCGGAAGGAGATCGAGACCCGCGCCGGCGCGGCGATCCGCAACCTCGACCCGGCCCGCACCTACGACGCGACCCGGCTGGTCTCCACGGTCACGTCGCTCGCCGCCGGCGCGAGCCTGACCCCGTCGATCGATTCGCCCGTGACGCAGCGCACGCCCCAGTTCGCCTTCCACACCATCAAGGTCACCTTCCGCCGCGCGACGCTGCCCGCGCTGCTCGGTTTCTACGACGAGCTCGCGAAGCAGGCGCCCTACCTGAGCCTGGAGGCGATCGCGATGCAGACCGAGCGCACGGCGCCGGGCATGCTCAACGTGACCCTGCAAATCTCCGCCACCCAGATCGCGCCGCCGGGCGGATAAGAATTTCGAGCGAATAGGCCGGATCGACTCCCAATTTCCATGAAGCATACTTTCATTGGCATTCTGATTGGGGCACTGATAGGCTGCTCTGCTATTGTGAGTAGCACTAAAGACGTTAGTGCGGATTCACGCGTGCAGCATCACATCGGACGTGAATTTGTCCTGAAGGAGGACCTTTATCTCTACGTCCACAAGAGAATGAAATTGGAGAATCCGCTTTTGGGACCCTCCAAAACTGGCCCATTGGGATTGGGGCATCCGCGGCTTCCGTCTCCAGTCTCGAGTGCCGAAATCGGCTATGAGGATCCTCAAATCAAGATCGTTGGGATGTTGGCAAAAGGCACTCGAGTGAGATTCGAGCGAATAATGCGGCTATCGGAGCCCACGGATGAATATTTCCTAATTATGTTAAGCACGTCCGATCGCAGCAACCCTCGTGCGGAGTTCCATATTCCAGCCATCGGCAGTTTTGACGGAGCGACCAGAAAAGATTTTTCCCAAAAGCCGTGGTTTTTTGATTATTACACTGAGGAAATCACGGGAAAGAAATAAGGCAGTTCACAGCCGGAAGCTGGCGCTGACCTGGAACAGGGCGGTGACAATCGCGTAGGCGAGGAAGGCGACGAAGCTGAAGGTCGCGAACAGCACGGTGCCGGACAGGAGCTTCGTGGTGTTCTGCAGCCGGCGGGTGAGGTCGACCTGGTAGGATTGCGCGATCTGCCGCAGGCTGGGGGCGAGCTTGCCGGTCTGTTCGCCGACGGCGAGGCGGTCGAGGAAGAGGGGCGGGATCAGGTTCGTGCGCGCGAGCGAGGCGCAGAGGCTGGAGCCCTCGATCACGCGGTCGGTGGCCTCGTGCAGAATCTCCTGCACCTTCGTGTTGTTCACGGCGCGCTCCGTCAGGCGCAGGGCCTCGGCGGTGGTCACGCCGTTCTCGATCAGCACCGCGAGCGTGTGGGTGAAGCTGAGCACGGCGGCCCGCACCACGAAGTCGCGCACGACCGGCAGCCGCAGCAGCCAGGCGTCGGATTGCTTGAGCCCCTCCGGCGTCTGCCGCCAGCGCAGGAAGAAATACGCGCCGAGGCCGAGGCCGAGCGCGAGAAACGGCCCGGCATAGAGCAGGAAGTGGGAGCCGCCCACCAGCAGTCGCGTGGCGAAGGGCAGGCGGCCGCCAAGCGAGCCGAGCAACGTCTGCAGCCGGGGCACGAGGAAGAACAGCAGGAAGAGCACGACGCCGCCGCCGAGGAGGCAGATGAACGCGGGGTAGGCGAGGGTCGCGAGGAATTTATCCCGCAGGTCGCGCTGTTCCGTGAAATGCTGGATGAGGCGCGCGAGCACCTCGCGCAGGTTGCCCGTGGCCTCGCCGGCGGCGACGAGGTTGACGGTCTGCCGGTCGAACACGGCCGGATGCTCGCCCAGCGCGACGGAGAGAGTGCTGCCCTCGCCGAGCCGGGCCCAGAGCGCGGCGCACAGGGCCTTCAACCGCGGCTCGGACAGCCGGATGGCCAGCAGGCGCACGGCCTCGCCGGCGGACATGCCGGAATTGACCAGGTCGACCAGCGCCTCGAGAAACGGCAGCCGGAGCCTGGCGGTGAATTGTTTCGCGGACACCGGCTGGCGGGAGTCGACGATGGGCCGCGCCGCGGCGCCTTCCTCGCCGAGCCGCACGACCTGCAGGCCGCGCGTTTTCAGGAGATGCAACGCCTCGCGGCGGCTGAAGGCTTCGACCGTTCCGTCGGTGGAACCGGCCTGGCCGGGTGCGCGGGCGGTATAGGTGTAACGGGGCACGGAGGAATTTATGATTTACGATTTATGATTTTTGATTGGCGCCAAGGCGGGCGGCAATGGGTAGGGGCCGTTGCCCTCAACGGCCTTCCGAGACGCTTGGGGCAAACGCCCCTACCACGAACTCATGAGATACGGTGTCCATCGTCGCTCACGCCTCGCTCGTGCTGATGGTGCGGAGCAGCTCGTCGAGCGAGGTCTGGCCGGCTTTCACGCGCTCCCAGCCGGATTGCGAAAGGGTGCGCATGCCGTGCGAGCGGGCGAGGGCGCCGAGCGCCTTGCTGGATTCGCGGCGCACGATGAGGTCATGCAGCGGCTTGGGCTGCAGGATTTCAAACAGGCCGATGCGGCCGCGGAACCCGGTCTGCCAGCAGCTCCGGCAGCCGACGGGGTGAAGGAGCTCGGTGATGCCATCGGCTTCCGCCGCCGGAATCTGCATGCTTTCGAGGGTGAGGCGCAGGGCGGCGGGGTCGATGGGCTGGCGGCGGGCGCAGTCAGGGCAGAGCCGGCGCACGAGGCGCTGGGCGATGACGAGCTCGACCGCCGAGGCGACGAGGAACGGCTCGACCCCCATGTCGGTGAGGCGGGTCAGCGCGCCCGGGGCGTCGTTGGTGTGAAGCGTGGAAAAAACCAGATGACCGGTCAGCGAGGCGCGGATGGCGATCTCCGCGGTCTCGAGGTCGCGGATTTCGCCGACCATGATGATGTCGGGGTCCTGCCGCAGGACGTGGCGCAGCGCGCTGGCGAAGGTCAGCCCGATCTCGGAATGCGTCTGCATCTGGTTGGCGCCGGGGACCTCGTATTCGATCGGGTCCTCGATGGTGATGACGCGGAGATCGGGGGAGTTGATTTTCCGCAGAAAGGCGTTGAGCGAGGTGGATTTGCCGGAGCCGGTCGGGCCGGTGACGAGGATGATGCCGTGGGGATAGCCGAGCACCTTGTCGATGAGGGCCTGCTCCGGCGGGGTGAGACCGATGCCTTCCATGGTGTAGGCCTGCTTGCGCTGGGTGAGCAGGCGCAGGCTGACGCTTTCGGCGTAGATGGTCGGGATGGTGGAGACGCGGATGTCGAGCGCGGCGCCGTTGCTGCGGAAATCGATGCGGCCGTCCTGCGGCAGGCGGCGTTCGGAGATGTTCATGCGCGCCATGATTTTGAGGCGCGAGATGATGGCGTCCTGGAAGCGCAGCAGGTTCTCCGGCACGGGCACGGGGACCAGCAGGCCGTCGACGCGGTAACGGATGCACAGTTCGCCCTCCTGCGGCTCGAAGTGGATGTCCGTGGCGCTCTCCTCCACGGCCTGGGAGATGACCTCGGTGACGAAGCGGACGACGGCCGCATCGGCGTCGGCCTCGAGCTCGGTGTTGGCGTCCTGCGGGGCGAGCCCGGATTCGTCGGCGTCGTCGAGGCTGCCCGAGCCCACGCCGTAGTTTTCGTTGATGAGCAACTGCACGCGGTCGGCCGGGGCGAGATGCCAGACGAGCGGGCGCGACGTGAACGTGGCGATCCAGTCGGCGATGGTGGCGTTGGGGGGCCAGGCGGTGGCGAGGTGGAGGGGGCCGGAGGACGGAGAACCGAGGCCGGAGGACGGAGCGGACGCCAGCACCGGCACGACCTGGAATTCGTGGGCGAGGCGGGCGGGGAGGACGACCAGCGCGTCGGGGTCGATCTGCGGCGTCTCGAGCACGGGCAGGCCGGTGGCGCGGGCGAGGGCGTCGAGCGCGCCGGCCTCGTCCAAGCGGAGGCCCGTGGCGAGCACGGCGAGCCGTTTCTCGCGCACGCTTTCCTGCAGGGATTTGCGCGCGGCTTCCGACAGACGGTCGGTCAACGCAGAAGGCAGGGTGTCGTCCATCATCGGCGGGAGTCCGCGGATCACTTTTTGGCGGGCGCGACGCCCTTGAGGACGGACTGCACGTCCTCGCGCTGCGGGCTGAGCTTCAAGCGTTCCAGGGCTTCGGCGTTGTCGGCCGGCGTGTTGGTCAGCACGTAGGGGCGCAGGAAGAAGACCAGGTCGGAGCGGATGTTCTCGCGGCTGCGGCTGCCGAGAAGGTCGCCGATGATGGGGATGCCGGCGAGCCGGCTGGTGGAGCGACTGAGCTTTTTCTTCTGCAGGCCCCCGAGCACGACGATATCGCCGCTGCCGACACTGACGAAGGATTCCGTGGTGCGGGTGCCGATCTTGGGCTGGGGATTGCCGCCGATGAGCACATCGCCATTGTTGTCGCTCACCTCCAGCTTGATGTCGAGCTGCACGGAACCGTCGTTGCCGATGAGCGGCTTGACCGTGAGCCGGATGCCGATGTCGCGGTAGGTGACGTTGCTGGAGAAGGCGTTGTTGACGCCGGTGGTGGTGCCTCCAACGGAGCCATTGTTGAGATAGTTGCTGACCACCGGAAGCGAATCGCCGACGAAGATCGTCGCCTCCTTGTTGTGGGTGGTGACGATGTTGGGGACCGAGAGGATGTTGGTGTTGGTTTTGCGGGGGGTGCTGCTCAGGCCGAGGGTGGCAGCGAGATCGCGCGCCCCGGTGGTGGGATTGACGAGGGTGCCGTTGGTGATATTCACGCCGGGGCCGGAGCCGGAAAAGCCGACGAGTTTGCTGCCGGAAACGACGAGGCCAAGGGCATCGATGCCGGTGGACGCGGCGTCACTGAGGGTGATTTCCGCAATGACGACCTCGATGCGGACCTGGGCCAGCAGGACGTCGAGCTGGTTGACGATGTCCTTGATGAGGCGGAGGTCGTCGACGGTGCCGGAGATGACGAGGGCATTGCTGCGTTCGTCGGGCACGACCGTGAGGATGCTGCTGAACTGTTGCGGCGCCGAGGCGGTCCCGGCGCCGGGACCCTGGAGGACCGCGGCGCGGGCGGCTTGCAGGGCGGCGGCCTGCTGGGCGGCTTGGTTGGCCGCGTTGGCGGCGGCGGGAGTGGCGGTCGGCGGGCGGTTGGCGGCGTTGCGGGCGTTGGCCTGGCTGGCACCGCGGGTGGTGTTGTTCTGGCCGGAGATGACGGAGCCGAGCACGGTGGCGACCTCGCTGGCGGTGGCGTGCTTCAACTGGATGACCTCCTGGCGGGTGCTGGATTCGCCGGCGGTGTCGAGCTTGGCGATCAGCTCGTCGAAGAAGGCGTGCTGCCGGGTGTCGGAGATGAGGATGATCTGGTTGGTGCGGTCGTCGGCCTGGAAGGAGGTGCCCGTGCCGAGCTGGGTCGCGCTGGCGCCGCTGAGGATGCTCTGCAGCTTGGTGACGAGCTCGCTGGCAGTGGTGTTGACGATCTTGTAGAACTTCGTGGTGAGACCCTGCAGCGAGGGCTGGTCGAGGCGGGACACGAGGGTTTCAATGCGCTGCAGGTTGCTCACGGTGTCGGTGAGGAGCGCGGAGTTGGCCTTTTCGAAGAGCAGCGGCGGGCTGCCCGTGCCGGGGTTGAGCAGGCCGGCGATCTGCGGCATGAACTCCCCGACGCGGAGGAACTCAAGCTGGAAGAGCTTGCTGGCGATCCGGCCGCTGGGGGCGAGGCCCAGCGTGGAGCCCTCGATGAAATCAGGCGCCTCGGAGCGGGCCGAGTTGAGCGGGGTGACCTTCAGGAACTTGGTGCCGAGCGGAGTGACCGCCACGCCGTTCATCGTGAGCAGCGTCTCGAGGGCCTGGCGCGCCTCGTCCTTGGTCAGCTTCTGGTTGAGGGAAAAAGAGAGCGAGGTCGTCGGCAGGCCGGCGGGACGGAGCACGGAGCGGCCGGTCCAGCGTTCGAGCATTTCCAGGGCGGAATCGATGGTGATGTCCCCGAACTTGATCGGGCCAATGGTGGCGTCGGGGCCGGAGATTCCCAGGGGAGCCGGTGCATTGGTCGGCAGGGGCGTCGGTGCGGGCTGGGCGTGGGCGAGGAGGGCGGTCAGGGCGAGGGCCAGGAACCAGTGCGGAAAAGGAAGGGAGCGGCGGAATCGGGGCGGGGACATGAAGGGGGGGATTGGCACGTGAAAACCAGCGTTGACATCAAGCAGGCCGCCAAGTTTCGCGCAACAGGTTGATGACGCCAGTCTGAAAGACAAGGTTTCGCACCGGGCGGGGTCAATAGTCATCCACGATAGACCACCGGATCCAAGTCAGGCCGAGGCTGAAGATCACGGCGGCGGCGAGGCCATGGATCAGCGCGATCGGGTTGAAGCCGCCCAGGGCGGCCAGCCCGGCCGTCACCAGGTTGCCCGCGATCAGCAGCAGCCAGTAGTCGCGCTGGCGGCGCGATTTAACCACCCGGAACTCGATGGCGTCGAGGCCGGCCTGTTTTTCGACCGCCCGATTCTGCGGGAGGAGGGCGGGGATGTCACGCGCGGCGGATTGCGGCTGCGAGCCCGCCGGCGCGTGCAGACGTTCGAACTCCCCACGATTTCGTGGCATAAATTTTCCGGGGCGGATCAGCGGGCTCCATGCAATGTCCAGACTGGGCCCGGGGGGAGGGGCGTTGCAGCTTAAAAACGCGGGCCCTCACCCGGCACACACCCGGCGGTAGAGCGCCTCATAGCGCGGCACGATGGCAGCGGCGGAGAAACAGGCGCGGGCGCGCTGTTGTCCGGCGCGGCCCAGGGCCGCGCGCCGGGCGGGATCGGCCAGCAGGGCTTGCACCGCCAGAGCGAGCGCCGCCGCGTCGCCGAACGGCAGCAGCAATCCGGTCTCGCCCGACAGCGTGACTTCGGGGATGCCCCCGACGGCAAACGCGGCGCTGGGGCAACCGACGCTCATCAACTCCAGGATGCTGAGGCAGAAACTTTCCGACTCGGAGGTGAAGAGGCCGAGATCGGCCGCCTGCAGGTAGTCCTCGATGTCGGTCACGCGCTCGCGCACGACCACCCGGTCGGCGAGCCCGAGGCGCCGCACATCGGCGGCAAACGGCGCGAAATCATCGCCCGCGAGGATCACGAGCTTGAAGCCGGCGCGGGGCTCGAGCCGGGCGACGGTGGCCAGCAGCAGGTCGATGCGCTTGAGTTTCCGCAGATTCGAGAGATGCAGCAGCAGGGCCTCGCCGTCGGCCAGCCCCAGTTCGCGTCGCACCTCCGCGCGGGAACGGCCCGCCGGGTGCGGCTCGAAAAAATTGTGGATGACCTCGATGGGTCGCTTGACCCCGAGCAGGCGCACGGTTTCCGCCCGCATGAACTCGGACACGGTGGTGATGGCGTCGGAGTGTTCCAGGGCGTGGCGGATGGCGGGCCCGTAGCCGGGGTCGCGGCCGAGCAGGGTGGTGTCGGTGCCGTGCAGCGTGGTGATGATTTTCAGCCGGTGCTCCTGATGCAGCATCGACCGGGCGAGGAAGGCCGCCGTGGCATGCGGCACGGCGTAGTGGACGTGCAGCACGTCGAGCGCGTGGTCGCGACTGACCTCGGCCATCTTCACCGAGAGCGGCAGGGTGTAGTCGGGATACTTGAAGAGGTCGTAGCGGTTGACCGTCACGGGGTGAAAGAACACGCGCGGACCGGCGGGCAGGCGGAAAGGCTGCTCGTAGCTGATGAAATGGATCTCGTGGCCGCGCGCCGCGAGTTCCTCGCCCAGCTCGGAGGCGAGGATGCCGCTGCCGCCGACGGACGGATAGCAGGTGATGCCGATCGTGAGCGGGCGGTCAGGCATGGGGGACGGGTTGGCCACAAAAAGTCACAATAAAGGAGAGAGCAATTGAAGCATTCAAGGCGCCTATAGGCGCTCGGTGGATGCCGGCAAGTCGGACGGAATCTTTTCGTGACTCTTTGTGGCCATAAATGATTGGTTGCGGGAGAAGCTCAGAACCGGCGCGCGGCGCGGGTGAGCGGGGCGAGCGACGCGAAGACCAGCGAGTCGTTCGGATAGAGCGGAATGGCGGCCACGGCGCCACAGCGGCTGCCGTTGACGCCGGCGCGGGCGAGTTGGAGCGCGGGATAGTTGCGGGTGCGGAGCTGCGAGGCGTGCGCTTCCATCGCCTTGACCCAGGTGTTGATAACCTCCGGCGCGGAAACGTCGATCAACACGGGTTGGATCCCGGGCGGCTCGGCGTCCGGCGAGATGGCGTAGAAGAACAACTGGCCGATGGCGTGGGCGGGCCGGGCTTTCAGTTCCTTCAACCCGCCGTAGCGGGCGAGTCGCGCGGCGTCGCGCACGAGCTGGCCGAGCCGGGAATGGTCGGGATGCTGGTTTTGTTCGAGGGTGGGGGCGAGCACGAGGGCCGGCTTCACGCGGCGGATGATGCCGGCCAGTTTGATGGCGTGCGCGGCCTTCACGGTGAGGTGCGCGTCGCCAGCGAGCTGGACGAACTCGAGCGTGGCGCCGAGGATCTTCGCGGCCCGCTTCGCCTCGGCGAGGCGCTGGCCCGGCGTGCCGTTGGTCCCCGCCTCGCCGCGCGAGCACACGACAAAGTGGACCGGCCGGCCGGCGCGGGTTTCGCGCGCAATGATCCCGCCGCAGCCGAACTCGATGTCGTCGGGGTGCGCGCCGAAGGCGAGGAGGGGCAGGGATGATTCGGTGGGTTTCATGGGCGGGGTGGGGTCGGTCCGGTCTTCGACCGGACGCCGGGCCAGTCTGAGACTGGCCCTCCCTTATTCAGTGTAGGCTTCATCGGAACGGTCAATGGGGTCGCGGGGAACAAAAATTATCTCCGGGGCGTCGGCTTTGTTCAAGTAGGCTTGTTCGCCGGCCCCGCAGATGTAGTGCGTGCAGTGAATCACGGATTGCATCCAGCGCAACCGGCTGTCGCGCGTCGGGCTGATCTGCTCCTTGCCGTATCCGGCCGCCGGGAGGGTCACGTAGCAATCGCCGCCCTCGTGCAGTTTCAGCGCGCCGTCGAGCAGCCGGGCGCGGACGATCTCACCCTGGTGCGGCACGTCGACAAAGAAATCTGTCACGGCGCACGCGGCGCGCCGCACAGCCGGATCGCCCGAGCGGACGACACGGAGGCCATCGAGCAGGCCCATCCGGCGATACATCTCGAGGCAGAAGTCGGCCACGTTGGTGGCGGTGGTCTGCTTGAAGGCCCCGACCCAGCGGGGTTCGACGAAGTTCGGCAGCTGGCGCGCGGTATGGGCGGGCCAGTCGGCCGGGATCCGCTTGAGGAAGAGCGGGGAGAATTTTCGCTGGACCTTGTTGACGAAGGTGAAATTGAAGGTCTGCTGCGCGTCGGTCCTGCGGTGGCGCAGGGTGGTCTGGGTCTCGCGGCAGTCGTGGTCGCTGTCGTGGCAGAAGAAGACGATCTCGCCGCCGATCTCCGCCTGCAGGCGGCGGGCGGTGACGAACTTGGCCTGGAGGAACCGCCGCGGGAAGAAGCCGCAGGGTTGCTGGCCGAAGCAGATGACGGGGGAGCTCATGCGGACTCAGGATGGGTAGGGACGGATTGCCGGGCCGTCCGGATTCGCGGCGCGCGCAGCGGTCGCGCCCTACCTTTGATTCGAAACGGGTTCATGACTCTTGGGCGACATCGCTTGGATGATGAAACTGAACAGCATGCAGGCGGCGCAGCCGATGACGTTATACCACAGGTAGGAGATGCTAAGCGTGAAATAAAACGCCAACACCAGGGTTTGCGCGGCGAGGGCGGCCCAGAACACGGCGGTGCCGCCGATTTTCTTCAGGAAGAACGCGACGAGGAACATCCCGAGCACGACGCCGTAGAAGACGGAGCCGACGATGTTGGTGGCCTGAATCAGGTTCTCGGCCAGCGAGGCGAAGAGGGCGAAGCCAATGGCGACGAGGCCCCAGCCGGCGGTGAACCATTTCGAGGCGGTCACATAGTGGGCGTCGCTCGCGTCGCGTTTGACGACGTGCCGGTAGATGTCGACCACCGTGGTCGAGCCCAGCGCGTTGAGCTCGCCGGCCTTGGATGAAAACGAGGCGGCGAAGAACACCGCCACCAGCAGGCCGATCACGCCGTGAGGCAGATGGTCGAGGATGAAGGTGATGAAAACGTAGTCGGAGTCGTTGACCGTGGTCTTGGGATCGGCGGCGCGCAGCACGGCCTTGGTTTCGGTGCGCGCGGCCTCGGTGCGCGCGTAGGCGGCGAGCGCGGCGGTCCGGGCGGCCCCGGCGGCGGCTTCATCGCCGGCATGGCGGGCGGCGAGCCAGGCTTGGATCTGCCGTTCCTTGTCCGCGTGCGCCGCGGCAAAGTCCTTTTCCAGCGTGCGGAGTTTCTCGCCGGAGCCGTGCTCGGCCTGATAGTGCCAGGCCGCCTGGTTGAAGAAAACCGGCGGGCGCTCGAACTGGTAGAAGACAAAGACCAGCGCGCCCAGCAGCAGGATGAAGAACTGCATCGGGATCTTGAAAATGGCGTTGAACATCAGGCCGAGCCGGCTCTCGCGCAGCGAGGCGCCGGTGAGGTAGCGCTGCACCTGCGACTGGTCGGTGCCGAAATAGGACAGCGCGAGAAACATGCCGCCGAGCACGCCGGTCCAGATCGTGTAGCGCCGGTCGGGGTTGAGGGAGAAGTCGACGGCTTCGAGCTTGTGGAACCCGCCCGCGACCGTGAGGGCGTCGGGGAAGGTCAGGCCGGCGGGCAGCCGCGCGAGGAGCACGAAGAACGCGGTGACCATGCCGATGAAAATGACGCCGATCTGGTATTTTTGCGTGAGGTTCACGGCGTCGCTGCCGCCGGTCACGGTGTAGATGACCACCAGCAAGCCGGTGCTGACGATGGTGAGGTCGAGCCGCCAGCCCATGACGGTGGAGAGCACGATGGCGGGGGCGTAGATGGTGATGCCGGCGCCGAGCCCGCGCTGCAGGAGGAACAGGCCCGCGCCAAGCAGGCGCGTTTTGGAATCGAAGCGTTTGCCCAGAAACTCGTAGGCGGTGTAGACGTTCAACTTGCGGTAAATCGGCAGGAAAACCACGGCGATGATGATGAGCGCGAGCGGCGCGCCGAAGTAGTTCTGCACGAACCCGAGCCCGCTTTCGTAACCCTGGCCGGGCGTGGACAGGAAGGTGATGGCGCTGGCCTGCGTGGCCATGACCGAGAGGCCGATGGTGAACCAGCGGGTTTCCCGCGAGCCCTTCAGATAGGAACGCAGGTTGTGGTGGCCGCGCGTGCGCCACATGCCATAGGCCGCGATGCCGACGAGGACGCCGAGCAGGACGAGGTAGTCGAGGGCGTTCACGAATACAGCTCCGTGAGCAGCGTGAGCAGCCCGACCCACAGCACAAAGACGCCGAGCACGAGGCAATACACCGAGCGCCAGGTGCGGAAGCCGGGCAGGCCGGTGATTTTGTCGTCGGGTTCGGGCGGGGGCGGATGATGCATCAAGGCAGGGGAACGGATGACTTGCGCGATGGAAGAAAGCTGTAGCGGCGGGGTTTTAACCCCCACC
>JAYVZM010000083.1:0-15217 GCA_043783345.1 Verrucomicrobiota bacterium | reverse complement strand
CGTTTCCACCGGCACTGGCACTTTGACACTCTACGGAGAGATTACTGGCGCGGCCTCGCTCACAAAAACGGGAAGTGGCACCTTGGTGCTCGGCAGCTCCAATGGTGAGAGCGGATTCGATGATAGCAGCTCCAGCGATTTTTCCGGCGGACTCACGGTTCAGCAAGGCACCCTGCGGCTCGGCTCCTCCTCCAGCGTGGTCGAAGGCGCTATCTCGGGCCCGGTCGGCTCCGGCATCCTCACGCTCAAGAACGGCACCACTCTTGGCATCGTCGAGGGGTTTGATATTTCCAGCATCGATCTCCACAATCCCATCCATCTGGACTCCACTGCCGGCACGGCCACCATTGGGCTGGCCTCTGGTCTTGAGCTGAATTTGCTCGGTATCATCTCGGGGACCGCGGGCCTGACCAAAACGGGCGCGGGGACCCTGGTCCTGTCAGCCGTTAATACTTACGGAGGCGCCACCAATGTCGACGCGGGCATCCTCCGGGTGGAAACGGCAAATGCCTTTTCCAATCAAACGGCCGTGACAGTCGCCTCGGGCGCCCAACTGAATTTGGGTTCCTACAACACGTCCATCGGTTCGCTCAGCGGCGCCGGTGCGGTTCTCCTGGGCGATTCGAGCGAAGTCATCAGAACCTTGACGATTGGCGGCAATAACACATCGACGACTTTTTCGGGTGTAATCTCCGGCTCGATGCAGAATACCCTCGCCAAGACCGGCACCGGCACGCTCACGCTCTCCGGCACCAATACCTATACCGGCGTCACGACGGTGAACGCCGGCACCCTGCAGTTCGCCAAACGGACGGCCCTCTACAATAATGACAGCGAAAGTTGGACCGCCACCAACCTCACCGTCGGATCCGGTGCGACCGCAGCCTTCAACGTTGGCGGCACCGGCGAATTCACCCCGAGCGACGTCGCCACCATCGCCGCTTTGGGCACGGGCACGGGCGGGTTCAAAAGCGGTTCCAATCTCGGCCTCGATACCACCAACGCAGGCGGCAATTTTACCTACAGCAGCGTCATCGCGAACCCGACCGGCGGTGCGGACACCCTCGGTCTCACCAAACTCGGCACCGGCACGCTCACCCTCACCGGCGCCAACACCTACACCGGCGGCACCAAGATCGCGGGTGGCACTCTCAGTATCGGTGCCGGCAGCACCACCGGCTCCATCGCCGGGAATGTTCTGAACAACGGCACCCTCGCCTTCAACCGCTCCAACGCCGCCACCTTCGCCGGCGTCGTCTCCGGCTCCGGCAGCATCCTAAAGCAGGGCACGGGCACTCTCACCCTCACCAGCCAGAGCACCTACGCCGGCAACACCACTGTCAACGGCGGCACTCTCACAGTCGGCGTCGCCAACGCCCTCCCTGTCACGACGCAACTGTCACTCGCGAGCGGCACCACCCTCGACGTCCTGAACAGCCAGACCATCGCCGGTTTCATCGGCGCCAGCGGTGCCGGTGCTTTCCTCCAACTCGGCACCGGCACCACGTTCACCGTTGCCATGCCGGTCGCCAACACCTCTACCACCTTCGCCGGTTCCATAAACGGCAACGGCATTTTTGCCGTGAGTGGCGCGGGGGGCGACGTCGTCAACCTTACTGGCAGCGTCACCAATGCCGGCGGCACCCAGATCGGCACCGGCGCCACTCTCGTCATCGGCTCAGGCGGCTCTATAACCGGCTCGATCACTACCACCGGCACGCTCAGCTTCGGCAATCCCGGCAGTCAGACACTCAACAACGTCATCTCCGGCCCCGGCGGTCTGCTCGTCGCTGCCGGCACCACGAGCCTCACCGCCGCTAACCTCTACGCCGGTCCCACCTCCATCACCGGCGGCAAGCTCCTCGTTGCCAACACGACCGGCTCCGGCACGGGCACCGGCACGGTAACGGTCGGTTCGGGTGGCATTTTCGGCGGCACCGGCTCCATCAGCGGTAATCTGATGCTCAACTCCGGTGGCACGGTCTCCCCCGGTGCCAGCCCCGGCATCCTCACGGTCGGCGCAACCACCTTCGCCGGCGGGGGCCGCTTCGCCTTCGAGATCAACGACGCCACCGTCACTGGCACCGCTGGAACCAACTGGGATCTCCTCAGCATCAGCGGCGCTCTCACCATCACCGCCACTTCCGCCAGTCCTTTCATCCTCGACCTCACCTCGCTCACCACCGGCAATGCCACCGGGCTGCTCGCTAATTTTGACAATACGAGCACCTACAGCTGGCAGTTCGTCTCCACCACCGGCATCACCGGTTTCTCGGCCGGCGCGTTCCAATACAACGCGAGCCAGTTCCAAAACAGTCTCGGCGCCGGCCACTTCTTTGTTTCGCAAAGCGGCAATACCCTTTCCCTCAACTTCACCCCCGTTCCCGAACCCGCCACCTACGCGCTCCTCGCGCTCGGGCTTGGGTTCGTGGTCATAACCTTGCGTCGGCGGAAGGCCTGAGCGGATTTTTATTCACCTCAGCTGAAGGGCCGGCGGCCCTTTCTCTTTTTTATTGCGCCAGCTGCTGCGCCCGCTCGACCAGCCCGAGAAACTCATTGCGGTAGCCGCCGGCGTCACTGCCCAGCCCCGCCCGGCCCCAAGCGAGCACGTCGGCCAGCGTCGCCGCCCCCTTGTGCGGCGAATCCCGCAGCACCATGCCCCACGCCGCCACCGCCGCCGCGAACTTGAAGTCCTGGCTCGCCTGGGCGAACGCCAGCCCGGAGTCGCGCAGGGGAAACTCCAGCTTGCTGCTCCCGTCACCCGCCGGCTCCTTGTAGCGGAGCTTCACGGTCAGCAGCTCACCGGATTTTTGATTTTGGATTCTCGATTCTCGATTCCCAACCGCCTGATACTTGAGGGCGTCAACCGCCGGCGACTCGCCCGGCATTTCCACGCCGACCGGCACCACTTCGTAGAGCGCCGTCACCGTGTGGCCCGCGCCGACCTCGCCGGCGTCGACCCGGTCGTTGTTGAAATCCTCCTTGGCCAGCAGCCGGTTCTCGTAGCCGATGAGCCGGTAGGCCTGCACGACCGCGGGATTGAACTCCACCTGGATCTTCACGTCCTTCGCAATGGTCACCAGCGTGCCGCCGGCCTGCTCGACGAGCGTCTTCTTCGCCTCGGCCAGGGAGTCGATGTAGGCGTAGTTCCCGTTGGCCTTGTCGGCCAGTTGCTCGAGCGTGCCGTCCTTGAGGTTGCCCATGCCGAAGCCGAGCACGGTCAGGAACACGCCGCTCTTCGCCTTCTCCTCCACCAGCCGCACGAGCCCGCCCTCGCTGGTCACGCCGACATTGAAGTCGCCGTCGGTGGCGAGAATCACGCGGTTCACTCCGCCGGGGACAAAATTGGCCTTCGCGATGTCGTAGGCGAGCTGGATGCCCATCGCGCCGTTGGTCGACCCGCCGGCCTGCAGCCGGTCGATCGCGTCCATGATCTCGGCCTTGTGCGCCGCGCTGGTCGAGGGCAGCGCCAGGCCCGACGCCCCCGCATAGACCGCGATGGCCACGCGATCCTCCGGCCGCAGCTTCTCCACCAGCAGTCGCAGCGACTGTTTCACCAAGGGAAGTTTGTTCGGCTCGTTCATCGAACCCGAGACATCGAGCAGGAAGACCAGGTTGGCCGCCGGCCGGGACGCTCCGTTGAGTTCGCGTCCCTTGAGGCCGATGCGCACCAGCCGGTGCGTGGGAGCCCAGGGCGCGCCGGCCACCTCAAGACTGGCCGAAAACGGAGCATTGTCCGTCGGCGACTGATAGTTGTAGGGAAAGTAGTTCACCAGTTCCTCGATGCGCACCGCATCGGCTGGCGGAAGCTGCCCTTGGGTGAGGAAACGTCGCACGTTCGCGTAGGACGCCGTGTCCACATCCACGGAGAATGTGGACAGAGGATTCGCCGCCACGCGCAGGTAGTCGTTGTCCTTGCGAAAGCCATAGGCCTCGGTGTTGGACTCACGCCCGGCCGGGGACACCCCATACGTCATGCTGCCCCCAAGGGTCAGGTTGCGGCGTTGCTCACTGCCGAGATCGCCTAGTTCACCTCGGATCCTCGTCCCCGCCGAGGTGGATTGAGTCGCATATCCTTCATTGGTCGAGGCGGTGACGGCGAAGGGACTCAGCACAACCGCCGCGTCCAACCGGCCTGTAGCCCCGGCCGCGGCCCTTGTCCGGCCCACCACATGAGCCGGAGTCGGCGGCACCGGCCGCATCTCGGGAGCAGAGGCAACTTCGCTCTGCGCCTTCAGCGTCGTGGGGATGCGTGGAGCCGGCGCCCGGGCTTCCTTCCCCAAGGCCTCTCTCATTTCGGCCATCACCTTGTTTTTCGCCGTTTCTTCGTCGGAGCGCTGCGCGACACTAATCGGGGCCGCTGCCGCTGAATCATCCCGGCTTTCCGGCTCCGTCGCTGCGGAGGCAGGCTCGGCCGGGGTGGCCTCAGCTGTCGTCGTCAGCGGCACCTCGACGTATTGCTTCCGCGGGTGCAACAGCTCCTGGCGCTGCCAGTAGATGAAAAACACGGCGAAGCATGCCGCGGCCAAGCTGGAGATCGTCCAATACGGAAACCGGACCACCTTGGCGTGGGCCTTGAGCTTCGGGGCGGGTATCTCCGCGGGCTCGACCGGCTCGTTCTCCAGGGCGCTGGTCAGGGTGGAAATCGTGACACTGATTTCCGCCACCGCCTGCCGGGCGGCGGCATCCTGCGCGAGCGCCTGTTCAAATTCGGCCCGCTCCGCCGGCTCCATCTCATTGAGCGCATAGGCGGTAAGGCGCGGGTCATCGGGTGAAATTTTGTTGGTGTTCATGTTTTTCGGTTCTCCGTTCTCGGTCCTCGGTCATTCCGTCTGGCCGGCCATCTCCCGCCGCAGCGTCTTGAGCGCGGTGTGCAGGATAAAGCCGACGTTCGTCACCGACAGCGACGTGATGCGGCTGATCTCCTGGTAGCTGAATCCGTTCTGGAACTTCAGCCGGACGACCTCCTGCTGGTTGGCCGGCAGCCGGCCGATCAAACGCAGGACGGTCTCGTGTTGCTCGGCGTGCTCCAGTGTGCGACCGGGCCGCGGGTCGGGAGCCGTCAGTTGCTCGATCTGGCCTTTGGCAAAGCGTTTCATGCGCCCCTCCTTCCGCAGCACGTCGTGCGTGCGGTTGCGGCAGACGGTGAACAGCCATTCGGCCACGTGCCCGTCCACCTGCGCGGGCGGCTGGGCCATGAGCCGGACAAAAGTGTCCTGAACGACATCGCGCGCCCGATCGGCATCGCCGCCGAGCAGGCGGGCGGCATAGCGCAGCAGGGGCGTCTGGTGGCGCTCCACCGCCGCCCGCACAAAGGAGCTGGAATCTTGGCTGGCATCGGATCTATCCGGTTCGTTGTTCACGTTACCTTGCTCCTTAGACGGATGATTGCCGGGTTTCTTAGGCCTTGGACACAGAATTATTCCGCCCGCTCCTTGCCGGCGCTGGAATTGGCGCTTTAATGCCTGCATGCCGCGCCGCATTTTTTCCGCTTTCTGTCTTCTGTCCTCTGGCCTCTATCTTCTGGTCACCGGCTGCGCCCGGCGGGAAGCCAAAACCGAGAACGAACACCCCGCGCAAATCCTGCGCCTCGGCAACGGCGCCGAGCCCCAGGATCTCGATCCGCAGCTCATGACGGCCTTCACCGACCAGAACATCGCGCTCGCGCTGTTCGAGGGGCTCTGCGCCCTCGATGAACGCACCTCCGCCGCCGTGCCCGCCGCCGCGGAAAGCTGGGAAACCTCCGCCGACGGCCTGACGTGGACGTTTCACCTCCGGGCCGGCCTGCAGTGGTCGAACGGCGAACCGCTCACCGCCGCCGACTTTGTCGCCTCCTGGCGCCGCGCCCTCGACCCCGCGCTCGCCGCCGAATACGCCTACCTGCTCCATCCCCTGAAAAACGCCGAGGCGCTCAACACCGGCAAGCTGGCCGATTTCACCCAGCTCGGCGCCGCGGCCCCCGACGATCGCACCCTGCGGCTGACGCTCGAGCGGCCGACGCCGTATCTCCCCGCCCTGGCCGCCAACCCGGTGTGGTTCCCCGTCAATCCCCGCGTGCTCGCCACCTTCGGAGCCGTCCACCAGCGCGGGACCAAGTGGACCCGCGCGGGTAATCTGGTGGGCAATGGGCCCTTCGTCCTCAGCGAGTGGTCGCCCAACGCCCGGCTCAACGTCGTCCGCAACCCGCACTATTGGGACGCCGCGAGCGTGCGCCTCACCGGCATCACGTTTTTTCCGACGGAGAACCTGGACGTCGACGAACGCAACTTTCGCGCCGGCCAGGTGGACATCACTTATGAACTGCCCTTGTCCAAGGTGGACACCTACCGGCGCACGGCGCCGCAAAACCTGCGGCTCGATCCGTTCCTCGAGACTTTCTTCCTGCGCTTCAACACCACGCGCGCCCCCCTGAACGACGCCCGTGTGCGCCGCGCGCTGTCCCTGTGCATCGACCGGGAGCAGCTCGCGCGCACCCTGCTCCGCGGCACGCGCGCGCCCGCCGCGCATTTCACGCCTCCCGGCTGCGCCGGCTACACCGCGCAGACGCGCGTCCCCACCGATTTCGCCGGCGCGCGCGCGCTCCTCGCCGCGGCGGGTTTCCCCGGGGGCCGGGGCTTCCCCGCCTTCGAAGTGCAGGTGCGCAACGACGAATTGCACGCCAAGGTGGTCGAGATCATCCAGGCCCTCTGGCAGCGCGAACTTGGCATCGCCATCACCATCGCCCCCGTGGAGCAGAAGACCTGGGTGCAAAACCAGCAGTCGCTCAACTACGCCATCTCCAGCGCGCGTTGGGTCGGCGATTTTGTTGATCCCGTCACCTTCCTCGACATGTTCGTGGGCGGCGGCACCAACAACTGGACCGGCTGGGCCAGCGCGGACTACGATCAACTCATTCGCGCGGCCGCGGCGACCGCCGACCCCGCCGCGCGCCACGCCGTTTTCCAGCGGGCGGAGGCGCTGCTGCTCGAACAATCCCCCGTCGCGCCGGTCTTCTTCGGGGTGCGCTCCTACCTCATCCAGCCCCGTGTCCGCGGCTGGGAGCCGGCCCTGCTCGGTTTCCACCAATACAAAAAGGTTTACCTCGAGTAGGGCCGGTCTCCGACCGGTCCGATCCACGGCAACTCCACCCTTGCGTGTCATTCCGCGCTGCGAAGAATCCCTCCGTGTTTATCCGGGTCATCCGTGGTGTCCTCATTCTCCTGATGTTCGCTGCCGCCTCCGCGGCCGCAGCTGAGGTGACCATCGTCCGCGTCTTCACCGGGTGGCGTGACGCCGCCTCCTTCAAGCGCATCTCCGAATACTTCACCGGCCGGGAAAACACCCGTGGCGAAACCGTGCTGCGCACCCAGCCCGGCCAGCGCGCCGGCTACTATTTCCTCGTGCGCGCCGCCAATCCCGGCGCGCCCGTGGCGGTTAAAATCAGCCTGCAGGTGATCCTGCCCACCGACTCCAAGCCCCGGACCTACGCCTTTGCCACCGAGTTGAAATCCGGCGACACCGTGCTTCACCTCGGCCTCACCGGCGCCGACTGGCCCGATGCCAAGGCCAACCCAGTCGCTTGGAAACTCGCCGTCCTTTCCACCGACGACCGCGTGCTGGCCACGGAGGGAAGTTATCTCTGGGAGAAGCCGGTCAACCCGTAAGGCATGAACGCCCTGGCTTGGTCCGACTGGCAGCCCGTCGCGCCCCGGCTGGCGCTGACCTCGGCGACGCTCGCCGAGACCCTCGACGGCGGACAAGCTTTCCGCTGGCGCCACACGGATGGCCTCTGGACCGGCCAGTGGTCCGCCCACGTCGTCCAACTGCGCCTCGACGACACCCGGCTGCAATGGCGTGCGCCAGCCGTCTCCCAAACCGCGGTCGCGGCCGCCCTGTCCGGCTACCTCGCCCACGAGGTTGATTGGGCCGCGCTCACCGATTCGCTGCCGTGGCGCAGCGACGCCCACCTGGCGCAATGCATCGCGGCGTTTCCGGGCCTGCGCCTTTTGCGCCAGCCTTTCGGCGAAACCCTGCTCGGTTTCCTGTGCAGTGCCACCAAACAAATCGTGCAGATCAAGCAGATGGTCGCCCTGCTCGCCGAGCGACACGGTTTGCCCCTGGTCGACTGTAGGAGCGGCTTTATGCCGCGATCCTCAGCGGCCGAATCGCGGGATAAACCCGCTCCTACAGTTGTCTACCGCCTGCCGACTTGGGCGGAACTGGCCGCCGTGCCGGAAAAGGATCTGCGCCAGTGCCTGCTCGGCTTCCGCGCGAAATTCATCCACGCCTCCGCCCAATACATCGCGGCACGTCCCGGCTGGCTGGAGGAAACCGGGCACCTGCCCTACGCCGAGGCCAAGGCCCGCATGTTGGAATTGCCCGGCGTTGGCGAAAAGGTCGCCGACTGCGTTTTGCTCTTCGGCGCGGGCAAACTGGAGGCCTTCCCCGTCGACACCTGGGTGCTCAAGTCTCTCGCGCGCCGCTACGGCCTCGCCGGCTGGAAGCCCGCGCAAGTCGCCCATTTTGGCCGCACGCATTTCGGCCCGCTCGCCGGACTGGCCCAGCAATATCTCTTCGCGTGGGAACGCCGCCATGGCCGGCTTGCACCTTAAATCTTATTCCGCTTCACCAGCCGCCACGGGAAGAAATACACCGCAGACACCACGGCGTAGACCGGGAAGTTTTCCAGTTTGGCGAAGTGCGCGAAGGCAAAGAAGAAGATCAGCAGGTGCAGGCGGACAACGTTTCTGTAGGGCGCCATCATGCCGGTGAAACCCGCTTTGGGATTTGCCAGGCGACGGTTGACATCCGCGGCCTTGACCGAGGTGTCCGAAACGGCGGCCTCGGCCGGCGGCTCCGGCAGCCGGAACGCCCGCCGCTCGGCCACCGCCGCCACCAGGACAAATGGCCAGTATTCCCGGAACACCTGCAGGTAGAGCGCCGCATCCGGCCAGGTGTTGCTCCCCGGCTGCATCGGGAAGAACGAATTCAGGAAAACCGAGTGCACGAAATGAAATCCGCCGAAATGCACCGTGAAAAACGCCAGCATGAACAGCCCGCCGATGAGGAACACCGCCCCGCCCGCGACCATCGGTCCCCGCGGAGCGTTTCCGAGCATGTCCCGGTTACCCCATGCCTTCGTGGCCATGAAAACCCCCATTCCGAAAATGCCCCAGACGATCATGGCATAGCCCACCAGCAGGCTCGAAAGCCACAGGCTCCACACCAGGTCCCGAGTCTGCCATTGGTTGGACCACGCGAGCGCCAGACCCGCGCCAAAAGCCAGCACATCCGGCCAGGCGGATAACCACGGAATCTGCCGGCTGGAATCGCGCATTTGTAGCTGAACGCGTAAGCGTTTGGCCGCGCCGTTACCGGCGCAGCTACACACCCGCCTGGCTCATTTCGCTCTTTGAATCAATTCCACCTCGTAACCCTCGGGCGCGTCGATGAAGGCGATCATCGAACCGCTGCCGGTCTGCGTCGGACCGTCGCTCAGCTTGAATCCTCTTTTCTCCAGCTGGGCGGCAAAGGCGGTCAGGTCGTCCACCTCGAACGCGAGGTGCATCAAATCCGGCTGCACCTCCACCGCAGGCGAGTTGGGCAGCTGGCAGAGCTCGATCTCCTCGTCGCTGTTCGGCGTCATGAGGAAGACCAGTTGGGCGCCCCGCGGCGAGGTGTGGCGGCGCGAAACCGTCAGGCCCAGCGCCTGCTCGTAGAATTTCACCGTGCGCTCAAGGTCGTTGACCCGCATCCGGGTGTGGAGAAGCTTTTTGACGGTCATGGGGCGAGGTTAGCCCTGCCCGGTTCGAAATCAAACCCCATCCCGGAGTATCACCACGAAATACACCAAATAGGTCTGGGCTCTGTGTTTTCTTTTCGTGGCATTCGTGTGTTTCGTGGTTAAATTCCGCCTCTGAATTATTTCATGTCCTCCCTCGATCTCGCCACCATCCGCGCCGCCCATGAGCGCATCCGGCCCTTCATCAAGCGCACCCCCGTCCTGACCAACGAGGCGCTCGACGCGGCCTGCGGCGCCCGGCTCTTCTTCAAATGCGAGAACCTGCAGGCCGCGGGCGCCTTCAAGTCGCGCGGCGCGTGCAACGCCGTGTTCTCCCTCACCGATGCCGAGGCGGCCAACGGCGTCGTCACCCACTCCTCGGGCAACCACGCCGCCGCCCTCGCCCGCGCCGCGCAGCTTCGCGGCATCACCGCCCACATCGTGATGCCCGCCGGCGCGCCCGAATCCAAGGTGCACAACGTCGGCAGCTACGGCGGGTGGATCACCTTCTGCGAACCCAACCTCACCGCCCGCGAGGCCGCCTGCGCCCAGGTCGCCGCCCGCACCGGCGCCACCATCGTCCATCCCTTCGACGATCTCCGCGTCGCGGCCGGCCAGGGCACGGCCGCCCTCGAATTGCTGGAGGACGCCCCCGGCCTCGATGTCATCCTCTGCCCGGTGGGCGGCGGCGGACTGCTCTGCGGCACCGCGGTCGCGGCCAAGTCCCTCCAGCCTGGCATCCGGGTGATCGGCGTCGAGCCGGCCCTGGCCGACGACGTCGCCCAGTCCTTCCGGGCCGGCCGGCGCATCTCGATCCCCACGCCAGCGACGATCGCCGACGGCCTGAGGACGAACTGCACCGGTGAAAAAAACTTCCCGATCATCCAGCAATACGTCGACGACATCCTCACCGTGTCGGAGGACGGCATCGTCGCGGCGATGCGGGAACTGTGGGAAAAACTCCGCATGGTCATCGAGCCGTCGGCCGCCGTCCCGTTCGCCGCGATCCGCGAGGGCCGGCTCTCCGTCGCCGGATTACGCGTCGGGGTCATTCTCACCGGCGGTAACGTCGATCTCGCCACCGTGCCGTGGCTGACCCGCTAGGCCCGGGGCACCCTGTGCCGCCCCGGTTCCACTTCCGGCAGGAACATGGTCAGCAGGCCAATGAGGGGTAAAAACGCGCTGACCTGAAACACAAACCGGATGCTGGTGTGGTCGGCCAGATGCCCCAGCAACGCCGAGCCGATGCCCGCCGCGCCGAACGCCAGGCCAAAGAACAGCCCCGCCATCAGCCCGACATTGCCCGGCACCAACTCCGTCGCATAGACGATGATGGCCGAGAACGCGGACGCGAGAATCACGCCGATGAAAACCGTGAGCACCACCGTCCCGACCAGTCCGACGTGGGGCAGCAGGAGTGAAAACGGAGCGACGCCGAGGATCGAGATCCAGATGACCCGCTTGCGGCCGATCCGATCGCCCACCGGTCCCCCGATGATCGTCCCCGCCGCCACGGCGAAGAGAAACACGAAGAGGCCGAGCTGGGACGCTTGCACCGACACGTGGAATTTATCGATCAGGTAGAACGTGTAATAGTTCGTGAGGCTGATCAGATAAAAATATTTCGAGAAGATCAGCACGATCAGGACGGAGAGCGCCAGCGCCACCTTGCCGCGCGGGAGGCCTGCCGGCGCGCCATCGACCGCCGTCCGCGGCCGTGGTTTCAGCCGGCCGAGGTTGCGCCGATACCATCCGCCCACGCGGCTCAGCAGGAGAATGCCGGCGAACGCCAGCACCGTGAACCACAGGATATAGCCCTGGCCCCGCGGAATGATGATGGCCGCCGCGAGCAGGGGCCCGAGCGATGTGCCGAAATTGCCGCCGACCTGGAAGAGGGATTGGGCGAAACCGTGCCGGCCGCCCGAAGCCATCCGCGCCACCCGCGACGCCTCCGGGTGAAAAATCGCCGAACCCACGCCCACCGTGGCCGCCCCCGCGCACAGCAGCGGAAAACTCGAGGCCTGCGACAACACCACGAGGCCGGTGAGCGTCGCGCCCATGCCCACGGCCAGCGAGTAAGGCTGGTGATTGCGATCGGTGTAGAATCCGACCAGCGGCTGGAGCAGCGAACCCGTCGCCTGATACGTCAGCGTGATCAGGCCGATCTGGGTGAAGCTGAGGTGGTAGGTGTCCTTCAGCAACGGATAGATGGCCGGCAGCAGCGCCTGGAGCGTGTCGTTGATCAGGTGCGACAGGCTCAGCGCCCACAAAACTTTCATCACGGTCGCTTCCGCTTCCGCGGGTGCGCCGGTGAGCCCGGACTGGTTCGCCTCCTGCCTCATACCCGCGATTCCGCTGGCGCGAGCGGCTCCTGTCAAGCGGCGCCCCGTTCCCCTCTTCCGGACGACCGACACAGCCGGGCCTCGATTTTCCGGCCGGCTGGCCAGCTGGGCGCGCTTCCCGCGCACGCGACCATGGCTTCGGTTCAGCCGAGGGTGGCGACGATTTTCGCACCGTCTTTCAGCCGGTCGAGCGGGATGAGGTTGCAGGCGACGGGCCGGCCGTCGACGGTCAGCGTTTTCACTCCGCGGCACAAGCCCGCGGGATTTTTAACTTCGATGCGCAGGTTCAGGCCGCGAAAGCGGCGGCGCATCGTGAAACCGGGCCAGTTTTTCGGCAGGCACGGATCGATCCGCAGGCCGTCGATCTCGGGCCGGATCCCCAGCAGCCAGTGCGTGGCGCTGTAGTAGGCCCACGAGGCGGTGCCGCTGAGCCAGGGCACGCGCGAGATGCCCTCGTTGATATTGTAGCGCGAATAGGTGGTCTGGCAGTGGACGTAAGGCTCGATCTGCCGCAGCTCGGCCCGATCGTTGTAGGCGGAGGGCATGAACGCGCGGAAGTAGTCGTAAGCCTGGTCGCCGTCGCCCTGCAGGCACTCGGCGATCACGCCCCAGCTCTGCGTGTGCGAGAAGATGCCGGCGTTTTCCTTGATGCCCGCGTTGAAGAGCGTGGCCTTCATGATCGCGGGGTCCGCCTTGATGAACGGCGGGGCGCAGAGCATCACGCCATACGGCGTGGCGAGCTTCGCCTTTATGGTGCGCAGCGCCTGCTTCGCCTGCGCGGGCGTGGCGGCGCCGGACATGACGGCCCACACCTGCGTGTTCATGTAGACCTGCCCCTCGGCGAAATTCTTCGTGCCGTAGACGGTGCCGTCCTGGCCGATGGCCCAGATGAACCACTCGCCGTCCCAGCAGACTTTCTGGATTTTTTCATCCAATCGGGCGAGTTCGCCGCGCGCCCAGGCGGCTTCGGCGGGCTGGTCGAGCTTTTCCGTGATGCCGGCATAGACGTCGAGGCCGAGCCGGACTTGGAACGCCACAAAGACGCTCTCGCCCTTGTAACCGAGCCGGATGCAGTCGTTCCAGTCGGCGGCGAGGCCGCACGGCAGGCCGTTGCGGCCGGTGCGCTCCAGATTGAACTCAAGGGCGCGGCGCAGGTGGCCGAGGACGCTCGCTTCGCCGTGATCGGCATACGGGAGAACCTTCCGGTAGAAACCGATGTCGCCCGTCTCCGCGACGAAGGCGGGGATGGCGTTGAAGAACCACAGGCAGTCGTCGCTGCGATATTCCTCGTCGGGCGGCGGCGGCTCCTGGCCCGGCCGGTGCGAGAACGGTTTGATCACGGGGATCGCGCCGCCGTTGGCGAGCTGGCCGGTGAGCATGAGCTCGAGGCGCGGCTGCACCGCCGCGCCCAGCAGCGGGATGGCGCCGAGCATGTCCTGCACCGTGTCCCGGAAGCCGAGGCCGTCGCGCTCGCCGTTGTAAACGAGCGAGGCGGAGCGCGACCACGCGTAGGTGATCAGGGCATTGTAGGCGTTCCACACGTTGATCATGTGGTCGAAGTCCGCGTCGGGTGTCCGGACCTGCAACGCGGCGAGCGGGGCGTGCCATGCGGCCTTGAGCTTTTGCAGCTCCGCTTCGCAGCGCGCCGGGCTGGCGTATTCCGCGACGGTTTTCCGGCCGTGCGAGCCGACGGTGCCGAGCCCCAGCAGCACGATGAGCTCGCGGGTCTCGCCGGGGGCGAGCGCGAGGTCGGCCTGCTGGCCGCCCACGACATTGTCCCCCTCGGCGAGGAAATTGGAGCACTGGCCCCGGACGACGACCTCGGGCGCGGCGTAGCCGCCATAGCTGCCGAGAAATTTTTCCCGCGTGGTCTCGACGCCGGCGAGCGGCGCGCCGGTCAGCGCCATCCACGTGCGGTTGCAGCCGGTGAGATCCTTGCCGTCGAAGTCGAAATTCGGGTTGCAGGTGACGCCGAGGATGCCGTCCTCCAGGGTGGCCCGCGTGATGAACTGCGAATACTGGAGGTTCACCAGGTCCTGGTGGGTGTGCCAGAGGTTCGCGAACTCGCAGTAGGTGAAGACCGAGAGGCGGCGCGCGCGCTTGGATTTGTTGGTCACCTTGAGCCGCCAGTATTCGAAGGTCTGGCCGAGCGGCACGAAGTAGGTCGCCTCGGTGGTGATGCCGGCGTAGCGGCTCTCAAGAATCGTGTAGGCCGTGCCGTGGCGGCAGGTCGCCTTGTATTTGTCGAGCGGCTTGCCGACCGGCTGCCAGGCGGCGGACCAGAAGTCGCCCGAGTCCTGGTCGCGCAGGTAGAACTGCCGGCCGGGCTGGTCCAGCGGCACGCTGTTGAACCGCATCCGGAGGAAGCGGCCGGTCGCCCCGCTTTTGTAGAACGAGTAGCCGCCGGCGTGGTTCGTGATGATGGCGCCGTATTCAGTCGAGCCGAGATAATTGGACCAGGGGCGCGGCGTGTCCGGGCGGGTGATGACGTATTCCCGGGCTTTGTCGTCGAAATATCCGTATTGCATGGGAGGGGATGGAAACGGGATCTCTATTCCCGGTGGACTCGGCGGCCACCCGGATCAGCCGAGTTCGGCGACGATCCGCGCCCCGTCCTCGAGTTCGGCGACGGGGACCAGGTTACCCGCGATCGCGCGGCCGTTGAGCGTCAGCGACCGCACGCCGCGGCAGACGCCGGACGGATTCTTCACTTCGATCTGCAGGGTGCGGCCGCGGAACACCCGCCGGGCGGTGAAACCCGGCCAGCTCCGCGGAATGCACGGATCGATGCGCAGGCCGCCGACCTCGGGCCGGAGGCCGAGGATGTATTGCGTGGCGGTGTAGTGGGCCCATGACGCGGTGCCCGAAAGCCATGGCACGCGGGACCGTCCGTATTTTTTCGAGGCGGGCGCGTGCGTGCTCTGGCAGTGCACGTAAGGCTCGATCTCGCGGATGTCCGCCCGGTCGTTTTGCGCCGCGGGCAGGAACGAGCGGTAATAGGCGTAGGCCTGGTCCCCGTGGCCGCGGGCGATCTCGGCGAGGACGATCCAGCTCTGCGTGTGCGAGAAGATGCCGCCGTTTTCCTTGTTGCCCGGGTTGAACAGCACGGCGCGCA
>JAYVZM010000082.1:0-2444 GCA_043783345.1 Verrucomicrobiota bacterium | reverse complement strand
AGCCGACCGATGGCCGGCGACGCGGCGGTCTTTTTCTTGTCCGCCCCGGGCAAGACCGGCCCCAGCAAAGCCAGCAGCAGCCCCACCGCTCCGGCCCGCAGCAGATAATTCGTCCTCGTCACTGCGGAACGGCCGGAGGAAGCGGGGGGACCGCGGGTTCAAACTCCACCTCGAGGCCGCCAATCCACTTCGCCAGCTGGTTGTAGACCCACGCGCTGATGAGCCCAAAGACAAACCCCATCACCGCATAGAGCACCGGCACGAAAAACAGGAAACCCATGCCCATCCCCAGCATCAGGGGAAAGGACGGCGCGGGCCGGTCGCCCTGCCGCGCCGCCAGGCTGGCAAAGCTCATCGCGGCGAACATGAACGGAACGATCAGCAACGACAGCAGCCCGTAGAAGGCCGCGAGCATCTTGCCCGCCTGCAGCGGGGCGATGCGTTTCAGCTTGAGGTTCATGTCCCCAGTCTGGTCCGGCCCGGGGAACGGGCGAGAAATTTCGGACCTCAGCGGTCCCGCCATTCAGGTCTTCCGGGGCTGGTCCAGCGGCGTGACGGGGTCGATGAACAGCCAGCAAAACGCCCCGAGCGAATAGACGATGGTGGTGATCAGGAACACGAGGTGCCAGTCTTGGTGGGTCGACTTCAGGATCAGCCCGACCACCAGCGGGCCGGCCATGCCACCGAAGTTGCCCATCATGTTCATGCTGCCGGACACGGTGCCGGCGAATCTGCCGCCCACGTCCATGCACGTGGCCCAACTGCCCGGCAGCGTCAGGTCATTGAAAAAGCTCGCCACACCCATCGACAGCATCGCGAGCAGCGGATCGCGGATATAGAATGAAATCATCAACAACGATGAGGCTCCGGCCAGGCCGACAAAGCCAAAGGTGCGCCGGATGAGTTGCACACTGCGTCCTCGGGCGATCAACCGGCCGGAGATCACGCCCGCGGTGAGCGAGCCAAAGCCGCCAAAGAGCAGCGGAATGCCTGCCAGCGCCGCCGCCAGCAGCTTCAGGCTCAGCTCCGGGGTGAACCAGCCTTCCAGCACGCCTCCCAGCCAATGCATCACGACATTGGATTTGATCTCCAGACCCCGCGCATCCTTGAGGTAGGTCGGCAGCCAGGTGACATAGAAATACCAGCCGTAGCTCAGGAAGAAATACTGCGCCCACAACAGCCACATCGTCGGGCGCGTGACGAGTTCGCGCCAGGGCACGTCGCCGTGACCACTGACATTCTGCTCGTTCCCCTTGAGCAAGGCGAGTTCGGCGGCGTTGACCCTCGGATGGTCGCGCGGGTTGTCGCGGAACCACCAGTAAAAGATGATCGCCCAGACCAGGCCGAGCAGGCCGAAAATCATGAAAGCCGTCCGCCAGCTCACGAGGGCCATGACCAGGACGACCAGCAACGGAGCCGACGCGCCGCCCCAGCGCGCGCCCATCCACATCAACGCCTGCGCCCGGGTGCGGTCCTTGATCGGCAGCCACGCACTGAACGCCTTGGTCAGGTTGGGAAAGCAGCCCGCCTCGCCCGCGCCGAACAGGAAGCGCGTCACGAGCATCGAGGCATAGTTCCAAGCCCAGCCGGTCGCCGCGGTGAAAAACGACCACCACAGCACCACGCGCAGCAATACGCTGCGGGCGCCGATCTTGTCACCCAGCCAGCCGGTGGGAATCTCGAACAGAGCGTAGGCCAGCGTGAAAGCGGAAAAGATGGCGCCCTTCTGCGCGTCGTCCAGGTTCATGTCCTTCGCGATCGTCGGCATGGCCTGCGAAATGCAGACCCGATCGATGTATTGGATGACGGCCAGGGAGACCGCCAGGACTATGACCCAGTAACGGGCGCGCGTGGGACGGGACAGATCGGGGCTCGGGGCGGAGCCGGCAGGGGTGAACATGCGGGCGGCACGCTAGCAGCGCCGCAGTGACGCGGGCCAGCTTTTGTTTCGCCAAGGTGGTCGGAACCCGTTGCCGAGGCACTTCTCCCGTCCCGCGTTCGTCTGTCCTTCGTCAGCAGTTTCACCTCGCTGTGGGTTTGATGCCTCGACCCTTGCGGGGCTACTAGCCCCGCCTCCACTCGGCAAATACCCCGGGAAACTTTGCTTCCCGCGGTCAGCAGACGCCCGAGCCCTGGGACGCGCGGGGCGAATCGAGCCGTTCGCGAATATGCCGCAGGAGCAGACCGGTATCGAACGGCTTGGAGAGAAACGCGCCCGCTTCCCGGGGCGGCGACGAGGTTCCGGACAATTCGTCCGCATAACCGCTGCAGAGGAGCACCTTCAGTCCCGGCTGTTCCTTCTGCAACAATTCGCCCAGTTCCCTCCCGGTCATGCCTCCCGGCATGACCATGTCGGTGACCAGCAGGTCGATCTTCGGCCGGAACGTGACAAAATATTCATACGCCTTCGCCCCGTTCTCCATCGATTGCACCCGGTAGCCGTA
>JAYVZM010000081.1:0-6477 GCA_043783345.1 Verrucomicrobiota bacterium | reverse complement strand
TTTTTCGGATCGAGCCGGCCGAGCACGTTCAGTTTCGGGGCGGGAGGAAAGTCGAACAGTTCCTGCATCTCCGCCATCGCGTGCACCTGGCTGCCGCGGTCGAGGACGTTGACGCCCTTCTTGGTCGCGATCACCGGGTCGCCGTCAAAGTAGGCCGCGCGCTGCTCGAATTCCGTGAAGTCCTCGATGGTCTTCAAGGCGCGCTGCGAGCCGAACAGCTGCTGGATGTTCACCCCGCGCAGGCTCGGCGTGTCGACGCGGTGCCGGAACGGCTGCGGCCGGGCGTCGCCGGCGAGATGCGTCGCGGCGTCGGTGTGGCCGTTGGAGTGGCAGTCGAAGCAGGCCACGCCGCGGCTCGGGCGGACGGAGCGGCGGTCCTCCGTGGCGTTGAACTGCTGCTGCGGAAAGGGCGTGAGCAAAAGCCGCAGGCCCTCCAGCTGCTTGGGATTCAGGATGCCGTTGAACAACGCGAAATAGTTGTCGAGCGTCACCACCTGGCCCCGCGACACATCACCGAGGTCGGAACGCGTCGTCAGGAAGATCGGCGCGGGAAACTCCGGCAGAAAGTGATCGGGCAGGTCGAAATCCAGGTCGAACCGCGCCAGGTCGCGCTGCTCCTGCCGCTGGAGTTCGGCGAGGACGAAATGGGGAAACAGCATGCCACCCTCGGGATGGTTCGGGTGCGGCAAGGGCCGGTAGCCCGGGGGAAAAATGTCCAGGGCCCGGACCTGGTCGGGTGGCAGCGCCGCCAGCGCGTCCCAGGTGAGGCCGGACTTGAGCCGGGCGCGCGCTCCTTGCTGCACCGGCTTCCCCCTCGTCATCGTGACGCCGTCGGCCGGCCGGTCGGCCAGATCGTAGCGTTCCGCCAGGAATTCCTGATGCGACTTCATGAGCGCGGGCTTCGCCTGCTCCATGCGCCGCCGGGTGGAATCGAATGGTTCCTCCAGTTTGACCGGCGCATAGCTCGAAGTCAGCCCGCCCGGATCGGACGCCGATTGGGCCTGGGTGATGACGCCGGCGCCGAGCCCCAGCGAGAGGAGTGCGGCTGCGGCGCGCGTGCGGCAAGGAAAGCGATTCATGCCCCATTGTAGAGTGTGCTCCGGCGCGTGCCATGGGGTGTTCAGGGGAGGCGAGACCGATGCGCGGACTACTCTGGCACCGAACCTCTCCCGTCCCCGGCGGTCCTAGAGTGATCGCCGGAAGACAGCGCGGAAAACGGAGCTGCTTCCTTCCGTCCCCCTGCCTCCGGCCCAATATCATGAATCCGACCAAAGTGCTGCAAAGACTGCTGGCGATGGCGTGCACGGGATTGATCGCCCTGCCCCTTCCCGGCCAAACCCCGCCAGCGCTTCATGAGGCTCATGCGGCCGGCGCCGAACCGCTCCCCGGCGACGGTCCTCTCGGGGCGATTCACGCGCATGTCTGCGGCTTTCATTTCTACAGCGGCGATATGAAGCGGGCGCTGCGCGTCGACCACTACTGTTCGCATCTCAACCACGACGTTTTTCAATGCGTGATCTACGACTCGGCGGCAAGGAACGCCCGGCTGATCGGCGTTGAATATATCATCAGCGAAACCCTCTTCAAACAGCTGCCGCCGGAGGAAAAGAAACTGTGGCACAGCCACCGCTATGAGGTCATGTCCGGTCTGCTCACGGCCCCCGGCGCCTCCGACGTCGCGGAGAAAGAGCTCATGCTGGAGCTCGTCAACACCTATGGGAAAACCTGGCACCTGTGGCAGGTGGACCGCGGCGACCAACTGCCGCTCGGCCTGCCGCAGCTCATGATGGGCTTCACGGCTGACGGGCAGGTGGATGCGCAATTGGTGGCGGAGCGTGATCGCGACCGGAACATCGACCCGGCAGCGGTGAAAGCGAAACGCGCGGACTTCCCCGTCCGGCCGGTCGCGGCAGGCGCGGACGGCTGGCAGCAAGGTCCGGCCTTCCAAATCAACGCCGGCCCGCCGACTCCGAGTCAGGCCAGGCCCTGAAAGTGGCATCCCGCGCGGATCACCGGATTTTGGCGAAGAATCCGGCATCTCTGTTGCGGGAGTCGATCACGCCGCGGCGCGGCGCGGAGTGGGCCGATCACTCCGTGCGGGTTATACCCCACCGGGTAATGCCCCATATTAGTCAAGGAGTCGGCTGCGTATCCTCCCGACACGTATGAATATCAAGCCCCTGATCCCTTTGACGGTTATGGTCCTCGGCACACTGCTTTGTGCCCCGGCCCCCGGGTTCGCCCAGTCCATTTTGCTTACCGCAAGCAACTACGCACTCCTGGGCGGCACGGCCATCAGCGTCGGCGGCCCCGGCCCCAATGCGATCACCAATGGCAACGTCGGTCTCTGGACGGGTGCGACCAGCAACATCACCGGCTTCCCTCCTGCGACAGTCACGGGAACAACGCGTTCGGGATCGGCCGCGGCGATCATCGCCACCGGCGCGCTTACCACCGGTCAGGCGATGGCGGATCTCCAAAGGGCCCATACCGGTCTGGCCGGCATGCCGTCCAATGTGAACCTGTCGAACGTGGATCTGGGAACAGTGGCGCCACTTTCCGCGGGCGTCTATACGTTCAACGGCGCGGCGGCGCTGACCGGCGCCCTCGTCCTCGACGCCCAGGGGCAGAACAACGTGGCCTGGGTTTTCCAAATCGGCACCAGTCTGACCACCGCCGCGAATTCGACGGTCACCTTCATCAATCTGGGTTCCAACGGCGGCAATGATCTCGGTCTCTTCTGGAACGCCGGGGCCGGCATCACCATCGGCGACAACAACACGACCGCGGGAAATTACATCGCGGGCACCAGCATCTCCTTCACCGGCATCACCACCGTCCTTGGCACTGGCGGCACCCGGGCCCTGGCCCTGGCCGCCGTCTCGTTTGCCGGCCCCGGCGCCATCAACGCCCTCGGCGGCGGCGGCCGGGAAGGCGGATTGATGTATGACAGCAACGGCAACGTGGTGCCCATCCCGCCCCCGATAGCCCCGCCCGTCACGCCTCCTATCGTGCTACCCCCGGTCGTGCTGCCCCCGGCTGTGGTGCCACCCATCGTGGCGCCCCCCGTCGTGGTGCCCGGTGGCCTGGTGGCGCCCCCGGTCGTGCCCGGCACGGCCTATACCGGCTCGGTGCTGCTCAGCTCGACCGGCGCCTACACGCCCGGAGTCTCCGGTGTGATCCTTGTTCCGGGAACGCCTTACCCCACCTCTTCAATGACCGTTGATGGCATCAGTCTCAATGGATCCGCCGCGTCCTCCCTCACGATCACCACCGCCACCGTGGCGCTCTCCGGCGTCAATACCTACACGGGCGGCACCAACGTGAATGGCGCCGTGCTCATCGCCAGCAGCGCCAACCTGCCCGCGAACCGCAACATCCTCCTCACCAATGGTGGCTCGCTGATTTTCAATCAGCCGGTCAACGGGGCGTTTGGTGGCGTGACCTCCGGCGCCGGTTCGGTCACCAAGCTGGGCGCCGGCACGCTCACCTACCTCGGGGCCAACACCTACACGGGCGGCACCTATGTCAGCGGCGGCGTGCTCGTCGCGAGCACCGCCACCCTGCCGGCGAACCAGAACATCACGATTAGCAGCGGCAGTGCGATGATCTTCGATCAGGCGGCCGACGGCACGTTTGGCGGCAGCATTCTCGGCGCCGGTGTGGTCCAGAAGAAAGGCGCGGGCGCGCTCACCCTCACCAACGCGACCACTGCCCCGATCGATCTCCAGGCCGGTGCATTGTTGTTCAACGGCGGCCTCGGCACGACCACCATCGCCGCCGGTGCGCTCCTGGGTGGCAACGGCACCATTGCCGGCAATCTCACCAACAGCGGCACGCTCAGTCCCGGCGCTTCGCCCGGCACCATCAACGTCTCCGGCAACTACACCCAGACCTCGACCGGCACCCTCATCATCGAGCTGGCCTCGGGCGCGTCGTTTGACCAGCTCGTCATCAGCGGCACCGCCACACTCGCCGGCGGCGTGCAGATCAACCTGCTCGGCGGCTTCGACCCGGTCGGCAAGTCCTTCACCTTCCTCACCGCCGCCGGCGGCGTCAACGGCACCTTCGGCATCGTGACCGGCAACGCCCTTGCCACCGGCCGCGCCGCCGTGGCGTCATCGCTGATCTACAGCGCGACCGGCGTGACTTTCGCCTACGTCCAGCTCCCCTTCGCCGGCTTTGCCCTCACGCCCAACCAGCGGGCGGTCGCCAACGCCGCCTCGGCCAGCTCCGCGCTCACGACGGCCCTCAATGTCGTGCCGGCCGCCAGCCAGTTTCCGGCCGCGTTCAACACCCTCTCGCCTCAGGGCTACGAGGTCTGGTCCGACATCGCTTTCGCCCACGCCACCGCGCTCACCGACCGGCTCATGCGGGACCACGGCGCGATCCCCGGCCACGACAACTATTATTTCGACGCCAGCCAGCGCCGCGCCCGCACCCGGGGCGATCTCGATGTCGGCTCGAGCACCTTCACCAGCACCTCGGGTCTCGTCGGGGTTGACCATGTCGTCGACTCCACCGTCACCGCCGGCGGCTTCTTCAACTACGGCGAAACCGTCGCGGGCCTCGGCCGGCCCGGCAGCCGCACCAGCGTGAAGGACAAAATGCTCGGCGTCCGCGCCGCCTGGACGCGGGACGCGTGGTTTGCCCACGGCGTGTATGCCTACGGTTGGGACAAATACAATTCCACCCGGCCCGTCGTGTTCCCCGGCACTTCCGTCATCGCCACCTCGAACACGAATGGCCATCAATGGCTCGCCGATCTTTCCCTCGGTCGCCACCTCACCAGCGGCGGCCTGACGGTGTCCCCTTTCGCCGGTGTGCTGGTCAGCGGCTGGCGCGCGAATGGCTTCACCGAGTCCGGCGCCGGCGTGTTCAACAACCGGCTCGGCAACCAGTCCGCCCGCTCGCTGCGCACCCAGGCCGGGCTGGAAGGCCAGTTGAACTGGGAATTCGGCTCGGTGACGCTGCAACCGCACGTCCGCGCCGCCTGGCTCAGGGAATTCTCCAACGGCGCGCGCTCCATGCGCGCGGCCTTCGACTCCGTGCCCTACACCGTCGTCACCCGCGAGCCCCAGCGCGACAGCGCGCTGTTCAGCGCGGGGCTGGACGTGCTCCTCAACCCCCGCGCCCTGCTCTACACCGATTTCACCGCCCAGAGCGGCGGCATCATCAAGTATCTCAGCGACTGGCGGGTGGGTGTCTCCGTCAGGTTCTAAAGCCGCATCTCCCGGACGGGCTTTCTCTCGCGGTGGCCGCGCCAAACCCTGGCGCCGGCCGCCGGCTTTTTGTTTCAACTGCATCGCGTCCTGACGCGGCTGCTCCAAACAACCCCCGGCCTTTCAACTCGACCACGACCTGTTGAAGCCGGCGCCCGGTGAGATCGACGGTGAACTGGACAAGGAACGCGGCGGTGGGGTCGCCGTCACCGTGCAACAGACCGAGCGGCCGTCGGCGATCGGGAAACCCTCAGGGGTCGACGGTGACGATCACGCGCTGGTAGCGGGTGAGCGGGGGCGTGCCATTGTCCGTGACGGCGAGAATGAGGTGCATGGTGCCGGTGCGGAGGACGCCGCTGGTGGGGACCTTGAACCACGCGTGGGGCTGGTCGGCGGCCTCGATCTTCACGGGGTTGCCCGCGCGGGCGCTCGCCGTGGTGAAGGTGCCGGCCTCATCGTAATAGAACCAGGAATAGGAAAGGGTGTCGCCATCCGGATCGGTCGAGCCCTCGGCGCTGAGCTCGACGCGCTCGCCGGGTTTGGCGTTGAGTTGCGCGGCGTGCCCGAGCTTCGGCACGGGCGGGTGATTCGCCTCGGCGCAGGGCTTGATGGTCCAGTCCATGCGCGCGACGAAATCGTTCTGGTAGGCGGAGCGCCAGCGCCAGATGGTCTCGTGATTCCCCGTGTGCCATTTCCCGTCCACCCCGAGGACCTCGTCCTCGGCATCGGACCAGAAGGGCCGCGTTTCGGGCTCGAGAAACCATTTGCGGGTGCGCGGGGTGTAGAATTCGTAGCGTCCGCCCCAGCTGCCCCAGTCGGGATGCTCGGGGTTGCCGAGGCCGTTGTTGACGAGGTAGAGGAAGGACGGAGTGTCGCCTTCCATCAGATATTCCATGCGGGGGTGCTGGGCGCCGAGCGGGCCCTTGCGGCGGATGTTTTTGTCGAGCCATTCATTGGTGACCAGGGAAAAGTCCGCGCCCACAAAACGACCGTGAAAATTATCGCCGCTGATGCCACTCCAGGTGGCATAATGATACGCGCCACCGGAGTGAAACCCTGGACTGGCGATGTAGAACAGGCGGGGAAAGGCTTTGCGGAGCCACGGGCCGCTGTCATCCTGGTCGGAGATGGCGTAGACCCGCAGCTTGGCCACGAACTTCTCCAGCGCCGCGGGCGGACGCGTGGCGCGGACTTTCCACAGCGCCTGCGCGAGGACGTTCGGGCCGCCACAGACGAGGACCCAGAGCGGGCGGAG
>JAYVZM010000080.1:0-6480 GCA_043783345.1 Verrucomicrobiota bacterium | reverse complement strand
CTTTCTGGGCAAGTGCGGCGGGCTCAAACACCGCGCCAAGCTCGGCAGCCTCATCCTCCCCATCGCCGCCATCCGCGGCGAGGGCGCGAGCAACGACTACTTCCCGCCCGAGGTGCCCGCCCTGCCCTCCTTCGCGCTGCAGAAGGCCATTTCCACCACCATCCGCGACCACAAGCGCGACTACTGGACCGGCACCATCTACACCACCAACCGCCGCGTCTGGGAGCACGACATCGACTTCAAGAAATACCTGAAAAAAATCCGCGCCATCGCCGTCGACATGGAGACCGCCACCATCTTCATCACCGGCTTCGCCAATGAAATTTCCACCGGCGCGCTCCTGCTAGTGTCCGACGAGCCGATGACCCCGGAGGGCGTCAAGACCGCCGAGAGCGACCGGACCGTGGACAAAAAGCACGTCTCGATGCACCTGCGCATCGGCATCGATTCCCTGAAGCAGCTCATCAACAATGGCCTCACGGTGAAGCACCTGAAGTTCTGAGCGCCGGGTATTTTATCCGTGCCATCGGCATGATCCGTGACTGAATTTACCGCTGGATGCGCTCCTTTCTTACTCTTTTGACCCTGCTCGCTGCTTTGCCGTCATCCATGCTCGCGGACCCCATCCCGGCGAAAATCAAGGTCCTCATCGTCGACGGCTGCAGCAATCATGACTGGCAACTGACGACGCGGTCCATCCGTGCCATTCTCGATCCGACAGGACTGTTCGATGTCGCCGTCTCGACCTCCCCGGCCACGGCGGCCGCCGCCGGCTGGGACGAGTGGCGGCCGAAGTTCCGCGACTACGACGTGGTCATCCAGCACTACAACGATCTCAACGGCGGCGCGCCCTGGCCGGCCGCGGTGCGCACGGCCTTCGAGGAATACGTCCGCGGCGGCGGCGGCGTGTATGTCTGGCACGCCGGCAACAACGCCTTTGCCGACTGGCCGGCCTACAACCAGATCATCGGCCTCGGCTGGCGGAAAAAGAACCAGGGCATCGCCCTGCAGGTCGGCGACGACGAAAAGCTCGTCCGCATCCCCTCGGGCGAGGGCAACAACACCAGCCACGGCCCGCGCTTCGACGCCCTCATCGTCCGCCTCGGCGACCACCCGATCCACCAGGGCCTGCCGCGCCGCTGGAAAGCGGCCGACATCGAGGTCTACAATTATGCCCGCGGTCCGGCGGAAAACGTCGAGGTGCTGTCCTACGCCAACGACGTCGTCCGCACCAAACTGAACTGGCCCATCGAATGGATCGTAAGCTGCGGCGCGGGCCGCGTCTACACCTCGACGCTCGGCCACGTCTGGAAAGACGATGTGCAGCCCGTCACTGTGCGCGATGCCGGGGTGCAGACCCTGCTGGTCCGCGCGCTGCAAGGGCTGGCGCGGCGTCCCGTCACCTTCCCCGTGCCCGCGGATTTCCCGACGGAAAACGCAACGTCGGTCCGGGACGAACTGCCCCTGCCGGCCAGCTGAATTCTCCGTCATGCTCATCCGCATCAAAGGCGCCATTTCCAACTGCTACCTGCTGCTCGGTGAGAAACCGGTGCTGGTGGACACCGGCGCGCCCGGTGACCTCAAACGCATCCTCGCCGCGTTGCAGGCCAACGACGTCGAGCCGAAGCAGCTCGCGCTCATCCTGCTCACCCACGGCCACAGCGACCACGCCGGCTGCGCCGCCGAGTTGAAGCGCCGCACCGGCGCCCAGATCGCCCTGCACACCGGCGATGCCGGGCTGGTCCGCACTGGGGAGAACGGGGTGCTCGCCGCCCAGGACACGATCGGCCGGCTCGTGCGTCCGTTCGTCAACGAGCAATTCGAGGCGTTCGAGCCGGACCTGCTGTTTCGCGACGGTTTCTCGCTCGAACCACACGGCATCAAAGGCTGCGTGCTCGCCACTCCCGGCCACACGCTGGGCTCCGCCTCGGTCGTGCTCGCCTCGGGTGAGGCCATCATCGGCGATGTGCTGCGCGGCAGCCTGCTGTGGCCCAACAAGGCCGCGGAGCATTTTTTCTGCAACGACCAGGAGTTGAACCTCCGCAGCATCGTCCGGCTGGCGCGGGAAGGCCTGCTGCGCTGCCATCCGGGAATGTTCGGCAGCTTCCCCGGCTCGGAGCTGCACCGCTTTCTCTCCATCGCATCGGGCGAGGTCATGGAACTTTCCGGCGAACCGGTGTGAGGTTTTAACTGCAGGAGCGGTTTCGGAAACACTGTCACGGCGACACGTCCACCCAGAACGGCACAAATATTTCGCTCCCGCCCAGGTTCACCTGCGCCCAGATGGCATAGCGGCCGGGCGACGGGATCGTGACCTTGAAATTCAACCCAGGCCGCAACGGATCCGGCGGCTTGGCCAGGTCCGTCTCGAGCGGATGCAGATGGGCGAAACCGCTGCGGGCCTCGTCGAACGCGACGAGATGCGCGAAGGCCCCCATGACCGGCTGCAACGGCACGGGCCGCTTGACCGCGCCCTGGCTCCCGATCTGGAAACGCAGGTCCGCCGGCCGCCCCGCGCGAAACGACGACGGCAGGACCAGCTCGAAATTGAAGCCCGCCGCCTGCCACGTGGTGTTGGGACTCTGGATGACAGTCGCGACGGTGCCGGGCACCGTGAATTCCGCCGACGCGTAAAGCCCGCGCGCCGTGGCCACGGGCGTGAAATCGGCGAACACCCGGTAGAGCCCCGCGCGCTCCGGCGCCAGCGTGAAGGTCCACTCCCCCGCCCGCCGGCCCGGCTCGGGATGGAGGTGCTGGTAATCGGACAGCGTGGGATCGATCACGAGCAGGTGCAGCTTGCGCGTGTGCGCGACCAGCAGGTCCTCGGGCGCGATGGGTTTGCCGCTGGCCGTGCGCATCGTGAGGATGAAATTCACCGGCCGGTTGAGCTCGGGCTCGCGGTCCGCCTTGAGCGCCAGCACCACGGGCGAGCGCACCTGGACTACGGGGATGAATTGCGGATTGAGCGGGTCGCAAAACTCCAGCGCCCCCTTGCCCGTCATCCGAAAATCCATGTGGTTCAGGTTCGTGCCTGTGGGCAGCAGGCGGACGAGCAGATAGATGCCCCACGCCGCGGCGGTGATGAGGCCGATCGAGCGCCATGGGTAGGGTGCGACCGCCGGGCGCGCCGCTTCATCGTCCCACGGACGGCCCGACGGTCCGTCCCTCCCTTGTTCAGTCCCGCTCATCCCTTCTTCAAGTGCCGGATGAAGTCGTCCACCAGCCACGTGCTGCCGTCTACGCGGTAGGTGATTTTGCCCTGCGGGTTGATCAGCACGGTCGCGAGCGTGTGCTTGATGGTCGCGCCCTCGAACTCGCGGATGACGCCCAGTTGCGCGAGCAGCTGCCGCACCGCCGTGTCGGGGCCGGTGAGAAAGCTGAAGTTCGAGGTGTCGATCCCGCGCAGCTGAGCGTATTCCTTCAGCATCCCCGGCGTGTCGAATTCCGGGTCGAGCGACACGGAGACGAGCTCGAAATCCTTCACCCCGGCCTCGCGGGCGGCCTGTTGCAGCGCCATCATCCGCAGCGTGGCGGCGGGGCACATGGTGGCGATGGGACAGCGCGTGAAGATGAAATTGAGCACCACCTGCTTCCCGCGAAACCGGCTGCCGGAAACCGCCCGGCCCTCCTGGTCGAGCAGGGTGAAGTCGGGCAGGTTCTCGCCAATCTCGCGATAGGCCTCCTTGCCGCGCATGGCGGTGTCCTGGACCAGGGCGTTGGCGGCGGCGGCGAGCGCCCGGGAGGTCGCCGCGTCGTCGGGCCAGATTTTCTCGAGGGAGAATTCACCGCCGCGCTGCACCAGCTCCGCGCGAATGCGCTGGCCGGGCCGGGCGATCGTCAGGTCGCCGGGCGAAACCCTGAACTCCATCGTCATCCCGGGCATGAAGCCCTTGATCTCGTCATGGGTGACCGTTATCATCTGGCGCTCGACGTTGGCGGAGACGATCTCGCCAGTCAGCGGGTAGCGCTTCTCGCCCGGCTGGGCCGCCGGAGCGGCCGCCGCCACCGCGGGTTCGTTTTTGGCGCAACCGGCGGCAAAAAGCGCCGCGGCGGCCATTAGGAAACATGCGGCCTGCCGCAGCGTGGGCGAATAACTGGGCTTCATCCCGTTCAGCCATTTGCCAAAGCCGGGATTTGTCAAAAGGTTTGCGCTGTGCCCGCCCGCGCTATCAGTTCAATTTTCCTGCCCTTGACTCCACGCCGATGCACCGCACCTCCACCTCCCGCCCCGGCCTCGCCTGGTTCGCCGCGCTCGGCAGCGCGTGGGTGTTCGTGCTCGTGGCGCTCGGCGCCTTCACGACCAGCATTGGCGCCGGCATGGCCTTCCCCGACTGGCCGCTGTCCAACGGCTCGGTCAGCCCGCACGGCTGGCTGACCGAGATCGACAAGTTCGCCGAGCACTCGCACCGGCTTTCCGGCACGATGATGGGGCTGATCACGATCGTCCTGGCGGTCTGGCTGCACCGCTGCGAGGCGCGCGCCTGGGTGCGACGGCTCGGCTGGTGGGCGCTGGCCATCGTCGTCATCCAAGGCGTGCTCGGCGGCACCCGCGTGCTGTTTGACCCGCTGCATGTCCCGGGCTTCGAGATGTCCCTCGGGCAGATGCTGCGGATCCCGCACGGCGTTCTCGCCCAAGTGTATGTCTGCGTGCTTTTCGCCATCGCCGCCGGAGTCTCGCGGCCGTGGGTGGACAACACCCTCGGCACCGCGGGCCAGCGCGTCCGCCGGCTGGGCTGGTGGTGCGCCGCGCTCGTCTTCGTCCAGCTGACCATCGCCGCCACCATGCGGCACAACTACGCCGGCATGGCCATCCCGACCTTCCCCTTCTCCACGCCGGAAGGTTCGCTCCTCCCGGCCGCGTGGGACTACCGCGTGGCGCTGCAGTTTGCCCATCGGGTCATGGCCGCCCTCCTTGGCCTGGCCATCTTCGCCTACGGTCACTTTCTGTGGCGGGAAAAGTCCCTGCCGCCGCTGCTGCGCGGTGCGGGCCTGCTGCTCGTGGCGCTGGTCGGATTGCAGATCTACCTGGGCGCCCAGATCATCTGGACCGGCCGGAGCGTCATGATGACCACCGGACATGTGCTGGTCGGCGCCCTGACGCTCGCCACGACGTTCGTGGTGGCTTTTTTCACCCATCGCGGCTCGATTGAGCGGACGCAGCCATGACCCAGATCCACGAACAACTCCAGCCCGGCGCCCTGCCCGCGACGCGCCAGGCGAACTGGCGGCACTACCTCGAGCTGACCAAGCCCCGGCTGAGCATGCTCTCGGTGAGCACGGCGATGGTCGGCTACATGGCGGCGGTGCCGTATTCCTACTGGGACTGGCAGCGCACGTTCTTTGTCGTCCTCGGCACTGCCCTGTGCGCCGGCGGCGTGGCGGCCCTCAACATGTGGATGGAGAGCGACGTCGACGCGCTGATGCAACGCACGAAGGACCGGCCGATCCCGACGGGCGTCGTGCAGCCCGGCTCGGCCTTCGTGCTCGGGTGGGCGCTGTGCATCGCCGGCCTGGCCGTGCTTTTCAAAATGGTCAACGGCCTCTCGGCCTTCCTCGCGCTCGCCACCATTGTCGCCTACCTCTCCATCTACACTCCGGCGAAAAAATGGTCGCGCTGGTCGACCGAGATCGGGGCCATCAGCGGCGCCCTGCCCCCGATGATCGGCTGGGCGGCGGCCGGCCGTTCCAATGCCCTGCTCGGCTGGACGCTTTTTGCCATTCTCTACACCTGGCAGATGCCGCATTTCTTCTCGCTGGCCTGGACCTATCGCAAGGACTACGCAGCGGCCGGCATGCCGATGCTGTCGGTCGTCGACCCGACCGGCACCACGGTCTCGCGCCGGACCTTCATCTGGACGGTGCTGCTGGTGGCGGCGAGCGTCATGCCGACGCTCCTGGGCTACTGCACCTGGTATTATTTCGCCGGCGCCGCGGCGCTCGGGCTGTGGATCCTGAAATCGGCCTTCGTTTTCCTCAACCCCGTCCGGCGCGAAACGGAAGCCCGCCGGCTGTTTTTCATTTCCATCGGCTATCTTCCTTTGCTGCTGGGGCTCCTCGTGGCCGACCGGTTCATTTTCAAATTGTAGGAGCCTGCTCCTAAATTAAGACACCATGACCGTCCAGGACATCCCGACGCTGAATGCCGCGCTCAATGCCACCGCGACGGTGCTGATCACGGCCGGTTTCATCCTGATCAAGCTCGGCCGGCGCGAGGCGCACCGCGCGGCCATGCTGACCGCCGGGGCGGTGTCGGCGTTGTTCCTCGTCGGTTATGTGACCCACAAGATTCTCGTTCGCGGGATGCACACGCCGTTCGGCGGCGAAAGCCCGGCGCTGCGTGCCTTCTATTACACCATGTTGATCACCCACATCATCCTCGCGATCAGCATCGCCTACCTGGTGCCGCGGACGTTCCTGTTCGCGATCAAGGGCGACTTTGTCGCGCACAAGCGCTGGGCCCGGTTCACCTTCCCCATCTGG
>JAYVZM010000079.1:0-2457 GCA_043783345.1 Verrucomicrobiota bacterium | reverse complement strand
GGGCCGAGCTTGGCCGGCGCAAGGGTCCGTGGCGGCTGGGTGTGCCGAGGGAATTTTTCGGCGCCGGCCTCGATCCGGAAATCAGCGCGGCGGTCAGGCAGGCCATTGAGTTCTACCGGCGGCAGGGCTGCGAAATCAAAGAGGTGTCGCTGCCGCTCACGGCGGAATACGCCATCGCGGTTTACTACCTCATCGCCACGGCGGAGGCGTCCTCGAACCTCGCGCGCTACGACGGCATCCGCTACGGCCACCGCTCGAAGGGGGCGGCGGACGCCATCGACATCTATGCGAAGTCGCGCGCGGAGGGTTTTGGTGAGGAGGTGAAGCGCCGCATCATCCTCGGCACGCACGTGCTCAGCAGCGGCTACTACGACGCCTACTACCTGCGCGCCCAGAAGGTCCGCACACTCATCCGCGGCGAGTTCCTGCGGGTCTTTCAGGACTGCGACGCGCTGCTGTCGCCGACGACGCCGACCGCGGCGTTCAAGCTGGGGGAAAAGGCTTCCGATCCGCTGGCGATGTATCTGAGCGACATCTACACCATCGGCGTGAACCTCGCCGGCCTGCCGGGCATCTCGATTCCCTGTGGTTTCACCGCCGGCGGCCTCCCCATCGGGCTGCAGGTCATCGGCCAGCCCTTCCGCGAGGCTGAGATGCTCGCCGTCGCCCACGCCTACGAACAGGCCCACGAGTGGTCACAGCGCCATCCGGCGCTGTGACGTAGCGAGCATCGAGTAGCGAGTAGCGAGCATGAATAAACAAGACCACCACAGCGACGATCTCTACTCGCTACTCACTACTCGCTACTCGCTACTTTCCTCCCCATGAACTACGAAGCAGTCATCGGCCTCGAGGTCCACGTGCAGCTCAAGACGGCGTCGAAGATGTTCACGCGCGTCGCCGCGGGCTACGGCAAGCCGGAGAACACCCTGACCGATCCGGTGGTGCTGGCGCTGCCTGGCGCGCTGCCGGTGATGAACAAGGAGGCAATCGACAAGATCATCAAGGCCGGCCTGCTGCTCGGCTGCGACATCGCGCCCGTCTGCAAATGGGACCGCAAAAACTATTTCTACCCCGACTCGCCGAAAAACTACCAGATTTCCCAATACGACCAGCCCATCTGCCTCCACGGCGCGGTGGAGATCGAGCTGCCCGGCCCGGCGCGCAATATCATGGGCGCACACAAGCAGATCCCGCTGACGCGCATCCACCTTGAGGAGGATGTCGGCAAGCTCACCCACGGCGGCCACGATTCGCTGGTGGACTACAACCGCGCCGGCACGCCGCTGATGGAAATCGTGTCGGAGCCCGCGATGCACAGCGCCGACGAGGCGTTCGCCTTCCTGACCTCGCTGCGCACCACGATGGTGCAGGGCGGCATCTCCGACTGCGACATGGAGAAGGGGCAGCTGCGCTGCGACGCCAACATCTCGATCCGTCCGGTTGGCGAAACCAGGCTCGGCACCAAGGTCGAGTTGAAGAACCTCAACTCCATCTCGTTCGTCCGCGACGGCATCGCGCTTGAAATCCGCCGGCAGACCGCCGTTGTCGAGAGCGGCGGCGCCATCCTGCAGGAGACCCGCCAATACGACGGCGAGGCCGGCACGTCGACCGCCATGCGCTCGAAGGAAATGGCCCACGATTACCGTTACTTCCCGGATCCCGACCTGATGCCGGTCAAGGTGGACGAGGGCTGGAAGGCACGGATCCGCGCCACGCTCCCCGAGCGGCACTTCGACCGGCAGCGGCGGTTTTTCGAGCAATACCAGCTGCCCTACACCATCACGTCGGTGCTCGTGCCCGACCGCGCGCTGGCGGACTATTTCGAGGAAACAGCCAAACTGGGCGCGAAGCCGCAGGCCGCGGGCAACTGGATCGCCAACGACCTGCTGCGCGAACTGGCCGGAGCGAAGTCGTCGATCGTTGACAGCAGGATTCGGCCGGCGCACATCGCCGCCCTCGTGAAATTCGTCGATGCCGATGTGATCTCGAACACGGCGGCCAAGGAAGTGTTCGCCGCCATGTTCCAGTCCGGCGAAATGCCGGAGGCCATCGTCGAACGCCTGGGCCTGAAGCAGTCGACCGACGCAGACGAACTGGAGAAGTGGGTGGCCGAGGCCATCGCGGCGAACCCGAAGGCGGTCGCCGAGTTCAAGGCCGGCAAGGAGCAGGCGATCAACGCCATCAAGGGCGCGGTGATGAAAGCCTCGAAGGGCAAGGCCAACCCCAGGCTCGTCGACGAGACCGTGCGCCGGCAGATCGGGTGACCTCACGCTTCCTGAAATCGCGACGGGGGGAACGGCCTGCTGCTGCCCGCCCTTTCCACGCCACGCAACCCGCCTCACGCTTCCTGAAATCGCGACGGGGGGAACGGCGAACTGGCGGGAGGTCATCGAGCCGGGCGGCGGCCGCCTCACGCTTCCTGAAATCGCGACGGGGGGAACAATACCGTGCAGG
>JAYVZM010000078.1:0-6503 GCA_043783345.1 Verrucomicrobiota bacterium | reverse complement strand
GCCTGCGGGACTTTCCACCAGCAGCGTTGGCTCCTCGTCGTTTACGCTCAGTTGGAGCGCCTCCAGCGACAACATCGGCGTCACCGGCTACGAAGTGTTCCGGGGAGGCACTTCGCTCGGCACCACGTCTTCGCTGAGCCTGAGCGTCACCGGCCTCGCGCCCAGCACCACCTACGGAATGACCGTCCGGGCGCGCGACGCCGCAGGCAATTGGTCGGCACAGAGTGCCACACTCAATGTCACCACCACGGCCGACACCGCCGCCCCGAGCGTGCCAAGCGGCCTCTCGGCCGGCACCATCACCACCAATTCCTTCACCCTGAGCTGGAGTGCTTCTTCCGACAATATTGGCGTGACCGGCTACGAAGTGTTCCGGGGCGGCACCTCGCTCGGCACCACGTCTTCACTGAGCCTGAGCGTCACCGGGCTCGCGCCGAGCGCCACCTATGGAATGACCGTCCGGGCGCGTGATGCCGCCGGCAACTGGTCGGCCCAAAGCGCGGCACTCAATGTCACCACGGCCGCCGACACGAGTGCTCCAAGCACCCCCATCGGTCTCAATTCGAGTGCGGTCGCGTCAGACTCCTTCACTCTCACTTGGGGCGCTTCCACCGACAACGTCGGTGTCACCGGCTATGAAGTCCGTCGCGATGGCACCTCGCTCGGCACGACAGCTTCACTGAGCATGGGCATCACCGGCCTTACGCCCAATACCACCTACGCGATGACCGTCCGGGCGCGTGATGCCGCCGGCAACTGGTCGGCCTGGAGCGCTTCCACCAGCATCACGACTGCTTCCTCCTTTGAAGTATTCACCCCGTTGCCCTGATTTCCTACGATGAAAACATCCTTTCGTTTAATGATTTTGCTGACCGCCTTGCTGGGCATGATCGCAGTGAGTCCGCCGGCACTGGCCCAGTCTGCCCCGGCGGCCGGCCTCGACGAGAACACGCGCCTGATGCAGGAATATATGGCCCGGCGGGCCGAGTGGCTCAATGCCCGCCGCGCCACGCTGGACAAAGTCAAGGTGGCGAAGAATGACAAGGAGAAGAAACAGCAACTCGACCAGCTGGCCGAGGACGAGAAGCCATTGTTGGCGAAAATGGGCGATGCCGCCCGTGCCTACCAGGCCGCCGAGAAAGCCAAACGTGACTCACAGGCCGCCAGCAAGCCCCGGGGCTGACGGAGGAGAATACCATCATGCGCCGTATTTGCCTGTTCCCAGTCGTTGGCAATCTGTCTCGCCTCGCCTTTGCAGTCTTGTGCATTGGCGCGATTTCGGTCCTGCACGCCCAGCAAAAGCCGAAGGAGAACGCCGAGGTGCTGGTTGCGGTCCGTGCCGCGGTCCAGGGGGCGGCCACTACCGATACCGTGGGTTTTGAACTGTGGCTGGCCGGCTCGCCGAACATCATCACTTCAACGCTGCCCGGCGCCGGCACTGGCGCGACCACCTATACCGGCGGGCTGCACGCCCTGATGAAACCAAACCGGCATTATCAGGCCCGGATTTCTTCCACCGGATCCTGGCAATACGGCGAGATCAAGCTCAGCGCCCCGGCCGGTTACTCCATCTTGATCAACGACCGGCCGGCTACGACCCTTCGGGATACGATCAATCCCTTCCTTGTCTTCAAGATCGAGCTCCGCGCCGATAGCGACGCCAACGCTCTGCCCGCTGGCGAGGCCGTGGCGCCGCGGGTTGGCGACCTCATCTGGCAGATCAGCGCGGGCCGCTATGCCAATGGCCTCCCGGCTGGCTCCGTCCAGTGGCGCACGAATACGCTGTCCGCCGCCCTGCTCGATCCCACCAGTCTGAGCTACCTGGAACCCGACAGCGCCGAGACCGCCACTGCCTGGCACAGCGACGGCGCGTTGCTCGAACTCCGCACCTTCCAGTTTCTGCTCTACGTCCGGCGCAACGCCACGCCCGGCACCGGTTACGACATCGAGATCTACAGTCCCTACGCTATCCGCACCGGCTCGGGCGACGGGCCCTACACCTACAACGAGTCGCCCTACCGCACCTACCGCATCAGCAACCCCAATGGCTCCACGTGGGCCAACCGGATCAAGATCGAAAAATTCGACACCGCCACGCAGACTTGGGACATTACCCAGTCGGGCGCCAACTGGACCATAGTCGAAACCACGAACCTGCGCACCATCACTCGCACGTCCACCGGTTCCGCGCCGCGGATCGAGACGGTCGAGGTGAAGGACAGCGCCAACAATGTCGCGACCAAGCTCCAGCGCTCCTACCAGAATTTTGGCTGGGGCCAGGAGGAAATGATTTCCGAGACCGCCAACCCCGATGCAATCAACGGCCCGGCGCTCACCACCGCCTACGACTACCACACCACCGCGGGCACCGGCGGCTACGGCCGCTTGAAATCCGTCACCAATCCCGACGGCTCGTGGGTTCGCTACGACTACGACGACTCCAATGCCGGCTTTGGCAATCTTGCGACGATCTGCCGCCCCTGGCAGGACAGCGCGGGCGTCACCGCTGCCACTGCCACGGCGGCCAACTGCCAGGCAACCATCCTCAGCTATGCCGGCGAGCGCAACGTCTTCAACGAACTGTCCGCCGGCACCGAAACCAGAATCAACGGCACCACGGTGGCGAAAGACACCATCAGCTACACCTTTCCCGGCAATGCGCCCAACGGCCAGCCGCTTCGCACCGAGACCGTCACCACCTACACCGCTTCCGGCGCCACGCTGGTCGGCACCCGCCAGATCTACAATCCGACCACCGCTGCCCCCGACTTCCTCGGCAGGCTTCACTCCCACATAAATCCCGACGGCACCCAAACCTCTACCCTGCGCTACAAGGGCTACTTCTTCAATTACGGGGACAACAACGCCACCAATCTTCACAAATGGGATCCGCCCGTGAACAACACGTGGGGCGAATACCGCTTCAATGGCTTCAGCACCGCCGTCCAGAACTCCGTGCCGGTTTACTCCTGGGACGGAGAAACCTTCACCACCGTCTACATGGTGCCCAACCGTTCGACCGTGGATCTCGACATCTTCGACGACCAGGGGCGGGTGGCTTATCAAACGAATTATGTCTTCACGGGCGCCGCGGGCGGTGTGCCGAGTTTCGAGTTCATGGGGATGAAGCAGACGGGGTGGAGCGTGGGGCGCCCTACCATCCAGATAGCGGCCAACGGTTATCGGGAACAGCTCTGGATGATCGGGTCGTGGCTTTCCGGCGAGACGCACAACGACGGCACCTATGTCGAATACACCCGCGACGCCCTCGGGCGCGATTATCTCGTCCGCAAGTGGTATATCGATGCTTCCGCCGAATATCCTGCGCAGGGGATGCTCTACACGCACAAGACTTTCGACATCGCCGGCCGCGTGCTGACCGAGAAAGTCTCCTCCTCGGGCAACGCCGGCGATCCCGGTCTCCAGACCACGCGCGTCTACAACCTCGCCGGCCTTCTCCTCAGCGAGACCGCCCCCACCGGCCTCACCACGACCTACAGCTACGCCAACGGCGGCCGCACTGTCACCACCACGCACCCCGGCGGCGCCACCACCGTCATCGACCGCTACGTCGACGGCTCGGCCAAGTCCGTCACCGGCACCGCTCAGGTCGCATCCTACCAGGCCGCCACCGTCAATGCCGACGGCACGATCAGCCGCACCAGCTACGCCGGCCCCAGCGGCGCCTCCTCGCCCCGCTGGTCCAAGGTTACGACCGACTGGGCCGGCCGCACGATCAAAGAGGAGCACCCCGCGCCCCCTGGTGCTTCTCCAACCACTTTCACCGTCACTTTCACTTACAACTCGCTTGGTCAAATGACCAAGCGGACCGAGACCAGTCTCGCCGACACCCTCGTCGCCTACAACGCCTGGCAGCAGGCCTACCGCACCGGCCTCGACCTCAACGCCAACGGCAGCCTCGACCCCGCCTCCACCGACCGGATCACCGAGACTGACTCCCTCTTCGAAAAGGACGCCAACGCTGCCTGGTGGGTCAAGACCACCACCAAGGCCTACAACGTCGACAGCTCCGCCACGCCCGTCACCACTTCCGTTGCGAAGACCCGACTCAACAAATACAACCCTGCCGCCAATTTTGTCCAAACCGAGACTGTGGCCCTCGATATCTTTGGCAACCAGACTAAGAAGACCGTCGCGATTGATCGCAGCAGCCGCCTGGTCACTGAGACCGTCGACTATCCCGATTCCGCCACCGACGAGGTCAGCGTCACCCGCAACGGCCTTCCCCAGAAAACCCAAAGCAAACAAGGCCTCGTCTACCGCACCTACTACGACGGGCTCGGCCGTCCGGTGAAGACCACCGATCCCCGCACCGACACCTCCACCACGCCACGCCTGGGCTACAACTCCCTCGGCCAACTCGCCTGGCGGCAGGACGGCGCGGGCAACCAGACGAGCTACACCTACGAATCCACCACCGGCCGGCTCGCCACGGAGACCAATCCCCTCGGCAAGGCCACGCGCTACGACTACAGCCTCCGCGGCGAAAACATCCACACTTGGGGCGCCGCCACCTATCCCGTCGAGTATGCCTTCAACGCCTACGGCGAACGCGTCACGATGAAGACCTACCGCGACGGCACCGGCTGGGACAACGCCTCCTGGCCCGGCACCGGCACGGCCGACACCACCACTTGGGCCTACGATCCCGCCACCGGCACACTCACCTCGAAGACCGACGCCGCCAACCGCACCGTCGCCTACACCTACACCGCCCGCAACCAGCTCAAGACCCGCCAGTGGGCGAGGGGAGTCACCACCACCTACGCCTACTCCTCCGCTACCGCGGAGCAGACCGGCATCACTTACTCCGACGGCACCCCGGCCCTCAGCTACACCTACACCCGGCTCGGCCAGAGCGCCACCGTCGGCGATGTCACCGGCACGCGCACCTTCAATTACAGCCCCGCCAACACCCAGCTCACGCAGGAAGACCTCGGCGCCTTCGTCGGCACCCGCTCCGTCGCCTACCAATACGACAGCCTCGGCCGTTTGAATCTCTTCGGCGTCGGCCCCACCGCCACGCCCACCAGCGAATACAACATCGGCTACAGCTACGACACCTATGGCCGGACGAATCTGGTCTGGTCCTTCAACTATACCTACGCGGCCAATTCCAACCTGATCGCCTCGATGTCGGACAGCCAGACCGCTTGGACCCAGACCCGCACCTACGAAACCAACCGCGACCTGCTGACCGGCATCGGCACCCAGTGGTCCGGCGCGGCCAAGGCCGCCTTCGGCTACGCCAATGACACCCTCGGCTGCCGCACCGCTGTCGCCAAGACTGGAGAGGTGTTCGCCCGCTATGGCAACGGCACGCAGGGCCTCGACACCGCCTACGGCTACAACGACCGCTCCGAGGTCACCTCCGAGCAGACCAAGCTCGGCGGCACGGCCACCGTCCTCGCCGGCCGTGACGACGCCTTCGCCTTCGACAACATCGGCAACCGCTCCACCGCGACCCACAACTCTCAAATCTCAAATTACACATCGAACGCCCTGAACCAGTATTCGCAGCGCACCACCCCCGGCAGCATCGACGTCACCGGCGTTGCCCCCGCCGGCTCCACGGTGTCCGTCAACAGTTCCACCGCCGGCATCACCCGCCAAGGCGATTATTACTACAAGGCCTTCGGCGTCACCAACAGCACCGCCGTCTGGCAGTCACTCAACATCGCCAGTTCGTTCGGCGGCGCGTCGACGCGCTTCAGCTTCGTCCCGCCCACGCCCGAGCCCTTCGCCTACGACCTCGACGGCAACCTGACCTCCGATGGCCGCTGGGACTACACCTACGACGCCGAGAACCGCCTCGTGTCGATGCAGACCCACACCACCCTCTCCCCCGGCATCGTGCCGAACGCCGACGCCCGCCGCCTCGAGTTCAAGAACGACTACCTCGGCCGCCGCGTCCAGAAGACCGTCCGTGCCGGCTACAACGGTTCCGTCTTCACGACCGTCCTTTCCGACACCAAGAGCCTCTACAACGGCTGGAACCTCATCTACGAGTTCGACGCCGCGAACAGCCTGGCCAAGGTCCGTTCTTATATCTGGGGCCTCGACTGGTCCGGCACGCTTCAAGGCGCCGGCGGCGTCGGCGGGCTCCTGGTCGTCAACGACCTGGCCAGCGGCACCGTCTCCACGCCCGCCTACGACGGCAACGGCAACCTGATGGCCCTCATCAACCGCATCGGCGGCGCCATCGCCGCCGCCTACGAATACGACGCCTTCGGCAACACCCTGCGCGCCACCGGCGGTGCCGCCGCGACGAACAACCCCTTCCGTTTCTCGACCAAGTATACCGACACCGAGACCGGCCTCGTCTACTACGGCCTAAGATATTACAGCCCCACCCTCGGCCGCTTCATCAACAAGGACCCCATCGAGGAACAAGGTGGACTCAACCTCTACGGCTTCTGCGGCAACAATGGCGTCAATAGGTGGGATTACCTCGGACAATCGTGGTTATCGAGCGGGTTGAA
>JAYVZM010000077.1:0-6518 GCA_043783345.1 Verrucomicrobiota bacterium | reverse complement strand
CCCCCCCGGCAGGAACGGCCACACGGCGGGCAGCACGCTTTTCAGCGAGATGAACGCCAGATCCATGACGATCACGTCGTAGCTGCCCCGGGGCAGTTCGCCGGGCTGGAGGTGGCGGGCGTTGGTCTTTTCCAGGTTTGTGACGCGCTGGTCGCGCTTGATCTTCTCATGGAGCTGGCCGAAGCCGACATCGACGCAGGTGACGCTCCCGGCGCCGGCCTGCAGCGCGCAGTCGGTGAACCCGCCGGTGGAGGCGCCGACGTCGAGCACGTTCAGGCCGGTCAGGTCGACGGGAAATTTTTCCAGAAAGGCGGCGAGTTTTTCCCCGCCCCGGCTGACGAACCGCGGCGGCTGGTCGATGGTGAGCTCGAAATTCGGCGGATAAACCTTGCCGGGCTTGTCGAGCCGCTCGGTGCCGTGGCGCACCCGGCCCGTCATGATGAGCGCCTTGGCCTGCGCCCGGGTGGGGGACAGTCCGCGGACCACCAGCAGTTCGTCGAGGCGTTGTTTGGTAGGCACTGGGCCACAGTAGCCGATGCCAGCCCGGCGACCAGCATGGAGTGCGACCGCCGCCATTCTCGCTGTGCGGGTGGACCGGACTTGTGGGCCAGCGAGTTCCTGGATCCCTGGTAACCTATTAGGTTACCAGAAGCGGAGGACCGGTGCCTTCCGGGGCTTTTGCAGGAGCCTGCTTGCAGGCGATTCAGGGCGTGGTCCGTCGCGTGAGTTCTCAATCGCCTGCAAGCAGGCTCCTACAAAATGCGCCGAACTTACCCGATCGCACCTTGGTTCATAGCTTCTGCCACGCCGGCGACCAGCAGGTGGTGCGACCGCCGACGACCCCGCGCGCCAGCGGCCGCTTGGTGCGCGGACAGAGCCCGCCCGCTTCCCACCGGTGCCGGAACAGCCAGGTTTTCGGGATGTGCACATTCAGATTGGGCGGCAGATAGGCGCCCCGGCCGGCGATGGTGTCGAGGGCGAGACGGCACACTCGCCGGCATTCGCGGTGCAACGCCCGCAGCTCGGCCGGCTGCAGCGAGCCGGCGAGCCGCTTCGGGTGAATCGCGGCCCGCCAGAGGATCTCGTCGGCCATCCAGTTGCCGACGCCGGGAAAGCGCTCCTGCATCAGCAGGACGGCCTTGATCGGCGACCGGCCGCGGCGGCGGAGAAAGGCGGCCACGGCCTCGAGGGTGAATTTGGAGGAAAGGATGGCCGGGGCGATGCGCGTCCACCACGCGGGCGGGGTCTTGCCGGAGTGGAACAGCACGGCGCCGAACATCCGCGGGTCATTGAAGACCAGCTGGCGCCTCTGCTGCACCAACACGAAGTGGTCGTGCTTGGTCGGGACGTAGCCGGGCGGCTCGACCCGCAGCTCACCGCTCATGCCGAGGTGAATGCCGAGCCAGCCATGGTTGCTGAAACGAAAGAGCATTTGCTTCGCGGCGGTTTCCGAGCTGAGGAGCGTGGCGCCGGCGAGCTTTTTCTTCAGCCGGGCGGTGTCGCAGCCGCGGAAAACCTTTTTGCCCTCGTGCAGCCGCACGGCGAGCACACGGGCGCCGTGCCCGGCGCTCCAGCGCTTGCGGAAGAATTCAACCTCGGCGAGCTCGGGCATGGGGGTGTTTTATGCAGGAGCCTGCTTACAGGCGATTCAGCGTGTGGTCCGTGAACGTGCGTTCCGAATCGCCTGCAAGCAGGCTCCTACAAAAAAGCGCCCGCTCACCTGATCTCCCAGTCATACGGATGCTTCGAGAGCGGTTTGGTGCCGGTGGCGGTGACTTGCACGACATCCTCCCAGCGGCAGCCGCCGAGGCCGGGATAATACAGCCCGGGCTCGACCGTCAGCACCGAGCCTTTCTTGAGGGGGTAGGGAACGACCGCCGACATTCGGCCCGGGTCATGCACCGCCAGTCCGAGCCCATGACCGGTGCCGTGGAAGAAACCGACGGAGCCGTTCTTGCCGTGCTTCGTCTCGTAGCCGGCGGCGGCGAAGCAATCCGTGACCGCCTTGTGCACCAAGCGGCCGTCCACGCCGGCGCAGATGGCCTTGGTGGCGCGTTTTTGCGCGGCGCGCACCGTGGCGACCAGCCGGCGCTGCCCGTCGGAGGCGCGGCCCTTCAGGTAGGTGCGGGTCATGTCGCCAAAATAGCCGGTTTTCACGACGCGCGGGAAGATGTCGATGATGATGAGCTCGTGCGGGCGCAGTGGGCCGGAGCCGCGCTCGTGCGGGTCGCACGCCTGGTCGCCACCGGCGACGATGGTGTCCTGGGGATTGCCGCCCTGCTCATGGATGGCGGTTTCGAGGGCGAAGCGGAGGCGTTCCGACGTCAGCGGCTTGCCCTGATACCGCAACGTGCGGCCCTTGATCTTCGCCGCGCGCAGGACTTTCTCCGCGGCGGTGTAGCCGACGGAGCAGAGGCGGTTGCCCTCGCGGATGCACGCGGCCTCCCAAGGGGTCTTGATTTCCCGCTCGGGAAACAGGAGGCCGTCGGCGAAGGCGAGTTTCAGGCCGAGCCTGGTCAGCTTGACGTAGAGCGCGGCGGGGAAGTCGTCGGGCACGCGGAAGTGGCGCAGGCGGTAGTGGTGGGCGAGGGCGGCGATGATCTCGGCGACGCCGGCCTTGCGGCCATAGAGTTCCCGAGCGCGCTCGAGCCAGGTTTCGCGCGACAGGATGGTGTCGAAGGCGCTGTCCTTCCGGACGCGGCCCAGTTCGAGGGCGCTTTGCACCGAGATCTTTTTTCCGCGGACGCCGAAGGCGATGAAGGGATCGTGCACCTCGACACGTCCGAAGTAGAGCATGTCGGCGCTGCCGTGGGTGTCGGCGTAGAGAAGGGGGGAAGGGGAGGTTTTGCTCACGAGCAGAGTTGAGTTGAGTTGTGATTGGCAGGCATTAGCTAGGAATCACACCCAAAACGCAAAAATGTTTTCCCGCTGCCGCTTTCTCATTGCCTTAGCCGCGCTGGTTCTGCTCGCGGGCTGCAGCCGCGCCGACACCGTCAAAGGCCCGGATCCCAAGACAGTGGACGACCGCTTCGCGATCCGCGTGGGCGAACGCACGGCGCAGATGCAGATCGCGGTGCTTCCCGTGGAGTTGCAGAACGGGCTGATGCACCGGCAGGCGATGGGCACGGACGAAGGCATGTTGTTCGTCTTCGACCGGCCGCAGCCGCAGAGTTTCTGGATGCGGAACACCGTTCTGCCGCTCGACATCGGCTACTTCGCCGCCGACGGCGAATTGAAGGAGATTTACCCGATGTATCCCCTCGATGAACGGCCCGTGCCCTCGCACAGCCGCAGCATCCAGTTCTGCCTTGAGATGAACCAAGGCTGGTTCAAGCAAGCCGGCGTGAAGCCCGGCGCCAAGCTCGACCTGAAAGCCGTGGCGGAAGCTTTGCGCGCCCGCGACCTCAAGCCCGAGGCAGCGGGATTGAGGTAGGGATAAGGGATAGGTTTTATTGAGCCTCGCACCACAGCCTGACGCACCCTGTCGCTTCGCGCCAGCCCTCTCCAGAGGGGACCCAAACCAAAAATCCCCTCTTGGAGAGGGGTGCCCAGCAGGGCGGGGTATGTCGGGGGCTCGACGCGGTCGGGCCGGTCCGGCACCTGATCGGCGGCGATGGTGCGCAGCAGTTCCAGCCCGGGCGCGGCGCATTGCGCACATGCGTGGGGCGAGCAACGGGGTCCATTGCCGCAGCGTGTCCCCGGTGCCCTTGAAGCTCAGGCGCTCCAGGCCGACGCCCTGCCGCCAGGCCGCCTCGAGCATGAGCGCCCGGACAAGATTGTAGGCCAGCACCTGCAACCAGACCTCCTTCTCGACCAGCTCCGGGGACCGAGGGCGGGACATCAATATCCGCAGCCTTGTATCTTTTTTCCGTCCCTGGCTAGAGCATACAACCATGCCTCAAATCCCTCTAGTCTTGCCCGCCGTCACACTCCCGCCCACTGTCCCCCTCATGGCATCCGTCATCCCCATCGCGCCCGCCTCCACTGCGCCGCGCAGTGGCATGATTCAAGTCGTCACAGCCAACGCTCACCATCTGTCCGTTTCGATCACGCTAACCCCGCTCCAAGCTTCTTCCGCCGCTCCCGGTGAGCGCAGCTGAGCTCAATCGCTAGGCAAAGAATACACGTCTCCCATGAAATCATTGCACCCCATCACGGCATTCCTAGGTATCGGTGCCTCCGAATCGATTGTAATTCTGATTGTTCTCGCGCTCCCGATTGCTGTCGTCGCGTGCGTCGTGGCGGTCATCCTAAGCCGGAAAAGGAAAGAACGGAATCAGTCAGACGTGGCACACAAGAAGTGATATTCGCGCGACGGACGAGGGCTACGCCCAATATCAGAGGAAGCATTTGGCCGCTTTATTGGCTCCCGAAGGGCCGATCCAGTAGCAACGAGAAGGCGTATAGCGCGGCACGGCCCCTGCGGCAGTGCCGACCAACTCTCCGCCTTATGACCCCGAACATCACATCCACTCCGATGAACTGGAAAAAGCAAAAAGGGTCAGCTGCGGATATTGATCTCGGCTCGCCGTTGTTTGCTGCTGCAAACATGTGGCTGAATCAGGGCCAGAGCCAGAGGAAGACAAGGCCGGAGCCGACGGCGTAGAGCGCGGCGTCGAGGAGATACTTCGCGCTCGCTGACCACGGGCGCATCATCCAGATGGACTCCTGCAGCGTCCCGAAGCCGTAGGCGATGAAAGCGACCGCGCCCACCAGCTTGGCCGCACCGCGGGCATGTGCGGGATCCAGGCCGTAGACCTTTGCCGCCAGGAACGCCGCCACTGCCGCGACGATCAGGTTCAAAATAAACCACTGTCCGAGAAACTTGCCCATGCTCGGCACGCCGTTCGGTCCGAGCGTGAAGTGCCCCACCGGACCCTCCCGGTATTTCTTCACCATGGCCTCGCTGGCCATGTCCTTCATGTCGGCGCAGTGCGGCACGACATACCGGCCGGGCGCCGGATTGCCGGCGCGGAGGGCGGCGCGCACGGCGTCCTCGTTGGCCAAGCTGCTGTAATCGGACGCGTGCCACTTGATGACCATGTGGACGAGGGAACTGATCACGAACACGACCACTGCGCTGAGCAGGATCGGCAACCAGAGGGAGAGCAAGGCATTCATGGGTTAAAGTCTTGGTTGAACCGCCCCTGATTGCTCTCACAAACGCCCCGCCGGTGAAAGCCGGAAATGCATGCCCCAAAGTATTCAGGGGAGGCCGAAAGTTGACATGCCTTACTATGAACCTTCGCTGTCCTGGGGGAGGCCAGAAACGGGACAGACGGCAGATAGCGATGTCGGCTGACTCTGGATGGGGCCAGCCTTCGCCGAGCCTATGGCTGACATGGTGGCTGACCAGCCTTCGCTGATGCGTCGGGCTGGCAAGCAGGATGGACAACAGGGCCGGTTGCCGTTTGACGCAGGGCAGGGTTTGCCAAACTCTGCCAGAGGTAGATAAATCTCCGCCTGCCCACCGCTTACTTTCCCTGCCATCGGGCAGGGCAACCGGCAGATTCTGCGCGGCTTTTGGCAACGATTACAGAGTTGCCGGCGCGCGCTGTGCCTGGGATGCTGGCACAATCATCGGGCCGGACTCGCGAGCTGCCGCGGCTTCTCCCAACTCCCCCATGACTGAAACCGTCTCATTCCGGCTCAACGACCGGCCGGTGCAAATCCGGGTGGCACCGGACCGGACCTTGCTGTGGGTCCTGCGCACGGAGCTGGGGCTGACCGGGCCCAAGTATGGCTGTGGCATCAGCCAGTGCGGCGCCTGCACGGTGCTGGTGGATCACCGGCCCGTGCGCGCCTGCAACGTGCCGGTCAAGTCGGTCGCGGGACGGGACGTTGTGACCATCGAGGGCCTCGCCCAGGGTGCCGCGCTCCATCCGTTGCAAGAGGCGTTCATCCAGCACGACGCGCTCCAATGCGGCTTCTGCACGCCGGGCATGATCCTGACCGCCTACGGGTTTCTGCGGACCCACCCGAACCCGACGCCTGACGAAGTCATCGCGGGCATGGATCAAAACCTGTGCCGCTGCGGCGCCCACGTGCGGATCGTGGAGGCCATTCTGACCGCCGCCGCCGCCATGAGGGGGACCCCATGAGACCCGATTTCCAGGCGGTGCCAACGGACATCCACCTCGCGACGCGCCGGGAATTTTTGAAAAAATGCGCGTCCGGGCTGATGGTCTGGGTGGTGCTGGGCCCGACCCTCGGTGGACAGGAGTCGGAAGCGGCTTCGCCGGTCGCGGCCAGAGTCCGGCCGAAGGACGCGGCCGATTTCAACGCCTTCCTGCGGATCGGCGAGGACGGACATGTGACCTGCTTCACGGGCAAGATCGAAATGGGCCAGGGCCCGATCACGTCACTGCCTCAGATGCTGGCGGAGGAACTCGACGTGTCCGTCGACGATGTGGAGATCGTCATGGGCGACACGGAGCTGTGTCCCTTTGACCAGGGCACCTGGGGTTCCCTGACGACGCGGAGCTTTGGTCTGCAGTGGCGCGCGGCGGGGGCGGCAG